>JANMZN010000041.1:0-13520 GCA_031383285.1 Segetibacter sp. | reverse complement strand
GCTATTTCTATCAACAGTTTTAAAAAAGATACTGTACACCTTTCAGATCATTTTCCACAGCTGATAGACATTTCGTGGAAGGAATAATATCTTGATTAAATCTCCTTATTAAACAATTATCTTTACAACATGGCTATAAGGGGGAGACTAAGATTATACTTCAAGCGTTTTTGTATCTCTATTAACGCCGTTATATCTATCCTATTTCTTATTGCCTGTTTAGCACCATACATTACCACAAGTGATTGGCCTTCTCTTGGTTTCTTTGGATTAGCATTTCCTTATTTGGCAACTTTCTTATTGCTATTTATCTTTTTTTGGCTCATTCTCAATGCAAAATGGTCCATATTGTCCATAGTAACCCTACTCATTGGGTGGAAACAATTAAGCATTGTATTTGCTGTACATAAGTACGAGGCATTCGTTGAAAAAAAGGAAAGCACGAATATCCGTATTCTTGATTGGAACATACGAAGCTTGGAAGGCGTAAGCTCCAAAGCTGACAAAAAAAGAACAGACCGGGTTGCTATTCCTGCAACCATAATAGAACAAAATGCTGACATAGTTTGCTTGCAAGAGTTTAACAACTCCTTGCAACAGAATAATGTTGAACCATTAAGAAAGAAATATCCCTATTATTTTTTTTCCAGAGATTTCTCTCTAAATAAGAAGGCTTATCAAGCAGGAGCTATTATTTTTTCAAAATACCCAATTGTAGATTCTGGCAGGATAATTTACCCGGGAACATCAAGCGAAAGTCTGATATATGCAGATATTAAAACACCTGACAAAGTAATTCGGGTTTTCACTACCCATTTACAGTCTTTCAAATTTAAACCGGAGGATTATGAAGATATTGAACAGATAAAAAGCAATGATGAAAACGCTATTCTGGCGTCAAAAAGCCTTTTCCAGAAAATGAAAATTGCTTATAAAATACGGGGAATTCAGGCTCAAATTGTAAGAAAAGAACTGGATCAATCACCTTATCCGGCGCTTATTTGTGGTGATTTTAATGATGTTCCTAACAGTTATACATACTTTCAAATAAGAAAAGATTGGCAGGATGCATTTCTTTCAACCTCCTTTGGTATTGGTCGTACTTACCTTGCTATTGCCCCCACACTTCGTATTGATTACATTTTAGCTGACAATAACTTTATTATTAAACAATTTGACCTGGTTGATGAGGTACTAAGTGATCACTTGATGATAGTGGCAGATATAAGCATTCGTTGATTGCTAATTTCGTTCTAAGCTTTGAATTAATATTTCATTTAATTAGTAACTAGAAAATACTTTCGTTTGCTTTTAAACCATTTTATCCTTCTAAAGTCTACCTACTACAATATTTAAATTTTTAATAAAAATAAACAAAGATGAAAAAATCACTTTTTCCATTCATGATTGCCTTTTCGGCATTTTTTCTTTTCTCATTGGTGTCTTGTAAAAAGTCGGATAATAATTCTGCGGATTACACATCAGAATTTAAAATACAGACCGATGATCATTCAAAATATTCCAGCGATGCTGATGATGTACTAAACGATATCAGCTGGTTTGTAGATTCTGTGCCGTCACTTAGGGGTAGGGGAACGCAAGTTAATGGATGCAATACAACATTTACAGTTGATAGTGCAGCACGCACCGCCACCATTACATTTAATGGATTGAACTGTTCTGGAACAAGGTCCAGGACTGGTTCAGTATTGATTTCCCTGACCAACAAATGGAAACAAGCAGGAACAAAATTGACATTGACTTTTCAAAATCTGAAGATTACACGTTTATCAGACAACAAGAGTTTAACATTAAATGGTACCGAAATTATCACCAACACATCTGGTGGTACTTTGGCAGGAGTTTACCTAACTGGTACTACAGTTATTCATGATATTGTAAGTGGACCTGCAGGGTTGAAGTTGACCTTTGATGATGGTACTGAACGCAATTGGCAAGTATCCAAAAGAAGGGTTTTCTCTAAAAACAGTGGCGTTATCCTATTGACCACTACTGGCACCTATTCAGATGGTACTAATAATGATATTGCAGAATGGGGAAATAACCGTCAAGGCAAGCCATTCACAGCACGAATTGTAACTCCATTGGTTTTCCGTCAGGATTGCGATTTTAGACTAACGAGCGGAAAAATCATTTTTACAAAATTGATAGTCCCTATTACAGTAACTTTTGGATTAGATGCAAGTGGCAATCCCGCTTCTTGTCCAGGAACTGGCAGTTCTTATTATTTCAAAGCAGAGTGGACTGGCATTGGTGGTACTGCGAAGTCTTATATTGGTGCTTATTAATCTTGAAATTTAATTTTTATAAGGAAAGCTGTCTTTATAGGGCAGCTTTCTTTATTTTTTATTGAATGAAAACGACTAGCCTTTATTCATGCGGTTTTTCGATTGATTTATAATTTGCGTGTTACACCAATCAAAATTTTTTTTAATTCACTGGATCTACCCAGGCATCGCTTTCTTTCAAAAGGCCAATCAACTCATCCACAGCAATGTCGCTATTTACGTTGCGCTTTACTACTTCCTTCCCTTTGTACAATGTAATCTTCCCGATACCACTGCCTACATAGCCAAAATCAGCATCTGCCATTTCTCCCGGACCATTTACAATGCACCCCATAATGGCAATCTTGACTCCCTTTAGATGGTTGGTAACAGACCTGATTTTTGCAGTTGTCTCTTGCAAATCAAATAAGGTTCGTCCACATGATGGACATGAAATATATTCTGTTTTGGAAATCCTGGTTCTTGTGGCTTGCAATATGCAAAAAGCAGTACTATTAATGAATTGTTCAGGTGATTGATTGTTAAGATAATTTCGACCTGAGGCGTTGGCGCCTTCAAGGGTTTCCGTTACAGAAGTTGATAATTTAGTGTAGGAATTGCTGGTCATTCCCAGGCAAACGCCATCACCAAAACCGTCGAGTAATAGGGCTCCGCATTCAGTAGCATAGTGAATAAGATGTTCATCTGCAGTTAACCAATTGCTATCGCAAATAATAATTACAGGATTTTTTATTTTTCTGATGACCAACTCCATAAACATGCGACGAACGGCTGGCATAGCATGTAAATGTTGACTACTCAAGCAAAGAACGACTTTTGGGTCATTGGCAAGTTGATCCAAGTAAGTGAAGTTATTTATTGCTGTTTCATCTGAAAAACAATCCACCATTACAAAGTTGATTCGATCACTTTTAGAATCTGCATTTACATATCCATCATCGCTGAAGATTGGAAAAACAGAATCTTCGCCTGCTCCTCCTACATCGATAGATGCATTTATGTGCTCCTGCCATGTTGCCGGATAGACGATGACTTTTAATGTACCTGGCAATGGGAAGGTGAGCAATTGATTGCCTGTAAAAACATAATCAGCAGCTGCATCACTTATCGTCCATTTATCCGTTTCTGCATTGTATGTATAGCCAATATTTTCAAGATGTTTTGGTGTAATCTTATCAATCTTACTTAGGTCCGCTACCACTACCGGTACATGCTTTTCTCCAATATTGCTTACAGCAAAAGTTTCTCTGCGTTTGTAGCTAAAAGGATCATATGGAACACCCGAATTCTCCAATGATGGAATAAAATTGGATCTGATTTTTGTTGCATCTTGTTGGCTTGCTATTTGGGCATTATTATACCTTTTAACCAAATCTCTGCAAACTGGTATTTCAAATTCTGGATCTTCGGTCAAGCTAACCCTAACGGTATCACCTATGCCGTCTTCTAGCAATGTACCTATTCCTGCAGCACTTTTCACTCGTCCATCTTCTCCATCGCCAGCTTCCGTTACACCAAGGTGTAGGGGATAACATTCGCTAAATTCATTCAACATTTGTTGTACGAGTAGTCTGTATGCTTGAACCATCACTTGCGGGTTGCTGCTTTTCATACTCAGCACAATATTGTGATAGTTCTCATCTCTAGCAATTCGCAAAAATTCCATTGCACTTTCTACCATTCCCATCGGTGTATCGCCATACCTGCTCATGATGCGATCACTAAGGCTACCATGGTTGGTGCCAATTCTCATGGCAGTGCCATATTCTTTTGATATGTTCACTAAAGGCGTAAATCTTTCCCTGATCCGATCTATTTCTTCGTTGTATTCAGCATCGGTATAATCTATAAATTCAAATTTCTTTTTATCAACATAATTGCCTGGATTTACCCGAACTTTCTCTACAATCCTGGCTGCGATTTCTGCCGCATTGGGTGTAAAATGTATATCGGCAACCAAAGGTGTGTTGTAGCCTCTTTTCCTCAGCTCATTTTTAATGTTTTGTAGATTTTCAGCTTCTTTCTTACTAGGCGCAGTTATGCGAACCAACTCTGCTCCTGCTTCTATACAACGAATAGATTGTTCTACTGTGGCCATGGTGTCCATGGTATCAGTTGTCGTCATGGTCTGCAGACGGATAGGATGATTGTTACCTAAAAGCAGATCGCCGATCTTTACTTCACGGGTAAGTAGCCTTTTATAGTTGGTAAGCGAATGACAGTATAATTGCATAATATTTGAGCTCAATGAGGAGCAGAGCAAAAATAGCAAAGAATTTTTTGCTGAGTCCTGGTTTATGAGAATGAATTAATTGGTCAATGATATTACCAATCTTGCTTATTGGAGCCGGGGTTATTGGTATTTCTTTTTTGTACATTTTGTTGAAGTTTTTTTTCATCTTCACGCAATGCACTTAGCATTTGTTCTGCTTGCTTTTCGTTGATCTTGTTCTCGTTTTTTTGGTCCTTATTATCTTTTTTTTCTTGCTTTTTATTTTCGTTTCCACCACCACCCGATGACGATTGTTTTTTTAATTGATTAAGTGCCATCTGTAAGTTTTCTCTTGCTTGCTGATCGGTAGGGTTCAGCCGGAGTGCTTGTTTATATGCATCAATACTCTCTGGTAGTTTGTTTTGTCTTGTCAAGGCTACCCCATCGTTATAGGTAGATTTAGACTTGCCATTCTTTTCTTTAGCTACTTTAGCTGCCTGTAAATATGCTTTCTCTGCGGCCTCCAATTGGTTAAGCCTCCTTAATGCGTTACCTAAATTATATGGTGCAACTGAATCTAAAGGATCTATTTCTGTAGCTTTTTTGTATTGATCTATAGCTTGTTTAAAATCCCCTTTTTTATACCATTCATTCCCTTTTGCAACTATGTCTTTGTTGTTTTGAGAAAATGCAATGGAAGAAATGATTAACAATAATATGACTAAACCTATTTTGCCCATATCTTTTTCATTTTTCGTTCAGGAATAAATATTTCGAAAAGGAGCAAAAGAAACGACGCAAGCAGAAACCATTGAAAATAGGCATTGTAAGTCCTTACCCCGCCACTACCTGTTTGTTTCTTTTCCATTTGGTCAATAGTTGCCATCACACCGTTAGAAACCATATCTGCATTTGAAAATAGAAAATACTTTCCGCCAGTTTTGTCAGCAATTTCCTTTAATTCTTTCTCATTCAATTTTGAAATAACTGTGTTTCCATTTTCATCCTTTTTAAAATCATTAAGTGCAGCATCAAAAATGGGAGCCCCTTCAGGAGAACCAATACCAATTGTTTGTACAACCACGCCACTTTCCTGCAACAGCTTTATTGCCTCCCCTACTTTTTCATCATGCGTTTCGCCATCTGTAATTAATATGATTGTTTTGTATTTTTTCTCTCTAGTATCAAGGGATGCATTGCAAATTCTTAATGCCTGGCCAATCTCAGTTCCTTGTGCAGGCACAGCATCAGGATTTGCATTGGAAATGTACAATCGTGCAGCATTTAAATCGGTTGTTAGCGGCATTTGCAGATAAGCATTGCCTGCAAATAAAACAAGGCCCATTCTATTGCCTCCCATCTTTTCTACTATTTTCCCCAATACTTGCTTTGCTCGTTCCAACCGGTTGGGTTTAATATCCTGAGCCATCATACTATTGCTTACATCGAGGGCTACCATTACATCTACACCTACAAGGTTGTTAGTGTCACCCTGTTTGGGTGAACGAAGGTTGGCTGCACCAATTATACCCAGCCCAATTGCTACAACGATGAGCATAAACTTATAGTTGTAATTTTTAGCTGAATAGTCTGCAGTCAATGCATTAACCAACGCTTCATCTCCCATTTCCTTTTTCACTTTCCTTTTCCATTTCAATGCAAAAAAGAAAAGCAAACAAAGTGGAATTAATACCAATAGGCCAAGGAGAAAATCTATATTTTGAAATGACAACACGGTTGCGATTTGTAGAAATCAGGATTAAAGTAATACATCAACTACATTTTCCCTTTCAGGAAACCTAGTTGTTCAAGAATTCCTTTTAAAACATTCATTCGGGCTGTAACCATATCAGTTGTTGGTGTGCCTTCTACATTCAAGGCAAAGAAATATGGATGTCTGTTCTCTTCTACCCATCCTACTATCCACCCAATTGCTCTTCCGGTTTCATCAAACCCTAATCCTGTTTTATAAGCCAATGTATAATTAGCATTTTTCTCTTGAACCATTACATCTTTAACAACCCGTAAACTTCTTTTTTGAAATGGCAATTGGTCAAAATACAGCTTCTTCATCAACCCCAATTGTTCATCAGCAGTCACTTTTACTGAATTGTCGAGCCAAAAAGAATCAATGTCGTTGATAAGCGGTTTTTTATATCGGCTACCATAGCCAAGTGAGTCCAGCCAATACTGCATCGTATCTTTTCCAATTCTCCTTGCCACCTCCTGGTAATACGGAACAGCTGAAACTTTAAAAGCTTCTGCCATTGTCAGGTCTTTGTTCCAATCTACTTGTGGTCTAATTCTACCATCCCATTTAATGATCATTTTCTCATCTCTGATTACTCCGGTTTCAAGGCCAATCAAAGAATTGACGATTTTAAAAGTGGAAGCTGGTAAGTAAGTACTGTCTTTATAACGACTTAAATTATAAATGGTAAAATCACCTGAAGAATTATTAAAGAGACCAAAAGATCCCTCTACTTTATTTTCTTCGAAATATTTTTTTAAAGAATCATCAACTTTTACATTATTTGGACTGCATGCGGCAAACAATAAGCTAACAAGCAGTACAACAAAAATATTTTTCATTCTAGATTTTTGGCGAAGGTAGGTAACACTAATTGAAGTTATGGCCAAGGAAGGTTATCAACTACTTAAAATCCAAGATGCTGATAATGTGTTTGCAAAAAGAATACTCATGCACATCATTACTACTTATAATAACTGTTTTATTTTGAGCATAAGTAGTCATAAGATGGTTGTACAATTCAAATCCTGAAGTGTCGAAATTGGTACAGGGTTCATCTAGTAATAGCAAAGGAACATCAGAGAAAATAGCCTGAGCAAGTTTCATTCGTTGTTTCATTCCGGATGAAAAATAGCGTATTTGCTTGGATGCTGCTTTTTCTAATCCAATAATTGAGATGATTTCTTTTGTTGACACGCCAGAAATGAAAGGTTTGAAAAGCTGATGGAAATTTAAAAACTCAGTGGCAGTCATTTCTTCTATCAGCTCAATGTATGGTGCTGAAATAGTTAGGTTTCTAAAAACCAGTTCAGGGTCTATTAATTTTTCATGTAATATCCAATCAACTCTCCCTTCACTAATGGCCATACTTCCTGACAATACCTGAAGTAAAGTGCTTTTTCCGCTTCCATTAGCCCCCGTGATGGCATAGGATTCACCAGAAAGAAATTGAATATCGGCATTCCTGAAGATCCATTCCCTATTGAATCGTTTGCCTGCTTTAGTAAGTTGAATCTTCATCACCGGCAGATTTTGACGGACGCTTTATGATGCCAATTTTTGAGCTTTTTATGAAATCAAGGATGGCATTCCGTTCGGGTGATTCGGTAAATTCTCTTTCAATTCTTTCGATGGCTTTGGAGGTTGTATTTTTTTCTATGAAGAGTATGCGATAAATATTGGTAATTTCTTCAATTTTTTCATCGCTGAATTTAGCTCGCTGAAGTCCGACTGAATTTATACCAGCAAAGCTCATTGGTTCACGAGCTGCTTTTACAAATGGAGGCACGTCTTTACGCACTACCGCATTGCCTGCTACATAAGTATGGGAGCCAATCCGAGTAAACTGAACTGCACCGCTCAATCCACTAATGATGGCATAATTGCCTACTTCAACGTGTCCCGCAAGCTGTACGCCATTTGCTAAAATCACGTGATTGCCTAAAATGCAATCATGAGCTACATGAGAATAGGCCATCAATAAGCAATTGTCTCCGATAGCTGTTTTCCATTTATCTTTTGTACCCCTATTAATAGTAACGCATTCTCTTATTGTCGTTCCATCACCTATTTCAACGGTTGTTTTTTCGCCAACAAATTTAAGATCTTGTGGAATGGCACTAATGACCGCTCCTGGAAATATCCTGCAATTTTGACCGATTATAGCACCATCCATAATAACTGAATGTGACATGATATGACAACCATCACCAATAACTACATCTCCATGAATCATTGCAAAGGGCTCAATAGTTACATTGCTACCAATTTTTGCATCGGGATGTATGTGGGCAAGCTGACTTATGTTGCTCATGCTTTGGTTCTTTTTACTATTTGTGCTACCAATGTTGCTTCAGTTACAATTTTATCACCGACATATATCGTTCCTTTCATTTCACATATACCTCTCCTTATGGGATGAAGCAATTCCATTTTCAAAATCATGGTATCGCCTGGAACTACTTTTTGTTTGAATTTGCAATTCTCTATCTTCAAAAAATAGGTGTCATATTTATCTTCGGTATCTCTCGGAATTGCAAGAAAACCTCCGGTTTGAGCCAACGCTTCTACTTGTAATACACCAGGCATTACAGAGTTATTGGGGAAGTGTCCTTGAAAATGAGGCTCGTTATAGGTTACATTTTTGATAGCGATCACCACCTTTTCTGATAACTCAATCACTTTATCTACCATTAGAAAAGGGTACCTGTGTGGTAAAACCTGTTCAATCTGCTGGATATCCAGAATAGGAGGTATGTTGGGATCGTATTGGGGAATTTCCTGTTTGAACTTATATTTTTTGATATGTTCTTTAATCTTTTTTGCAAACTTAACATTGCTTGAATGCCCGGGTCTGTTTGCAATAATGTGTGCTTTAAATGGAAAGCCAACCAATGCCAGGTCTCCAACTACATCTAGCAACTTATGTCGGGCAGGCTCATTTGGAAACCGAAGCTCCAGATTGTTCAAAATGCCTTCGGAAGTAATTTGTACATCCTGCTTATGAAAGACTTTCGAAATTCTATCAACCTGTTCTTTGGTAATTTCTTTATCAACTACGACAATGGCATTATTGATATCTCCGCCCTTAATAAGATTATTTGAAATCAAAGCCTCCAATTCGTGAAAGAAACAGAAGGTACGGCATGGAGCTATACTTGATTTAAAATCATTGATATTTCTCAATGAGGCATGCTGAGTCCCTAATACCGGACTATTAAAATCGATCAGGGTGTTTATTCGGTATTCATGGTATGGCAACGCCACCATTTCTACTTTTTTATCTTCATCTGAAAATGTGATATTGTGTTGTATATTGTAATATACCTTAATGGCACTTTGCTGCCGGATTCCAACTTTTTCCAATGCTTCTACAAAAGGTTGAGCGCTTCCGTCTAGAATGGGAACTTCTTCGCCGTCTATTTCAATGATAGCATTGTCAATCTGCATTCCTACCAATGATGCCATCAAGTGCTCAACAGTGCTTACTCTGGCACCATTTTGCTCTAATGTAGTACTGCGGTTGGTTTCTACCACATTATCTACATCTGCTTTAATAATTGGTTTGCCTGGCAAATCTACTCTTTGAAATACGATTCCAGAATTGGCTTCGGAGGGTTTTATATTAATTGTTACAGATTGGCCAGTGTGTATGCCGGCTCCTGAAATACTAATTTCCTCGTTTAGTGTATGTTGGTATGACTGTCCGTTCCCGTTCATATGGTAAATAAGGGCACGAAAGTATGAAAAGTATCGGTATTTTAAATAATGAGAAAGGGAATGTCTGATATGTAAAAATAGTAGCTAGTGACTACTCTCTTGCAAAATGTCCTGCTTGCTTTTATCATCCAGCAATTGTTTTACCAAATGTTCTAGTTCCGAAATCCTTTTTTCCATATCAGGAAGGTTTCTTGAAATAGCCTGGCTGCGCAAGGCGCTGGTATAATCAAATGCAGGTGAACCTGTTACCGCAGATTTGGGAAGTTTAATAGATTTACTAACGCCACTTTGCGCATTGATCTTGCTGCCATCTGCAATAGTGATATGCCCAACCACTCCGGCCTGTCCTCCAATCATTACATTATTGCCGATTTTTGTACTGCCGCTAACTCCTGCCTGAGCAGCTATCACAGTATCATGCCCAATTTCTACATTATGGGCTATCTGTATAAGGTTGTCTAATTTGGCTCCTGCTTTTATAATTGTGGAACCTATTGTTGCCCTGTCAATAGTAGCATTGGACCCAATTTCTACATTATTTTCTATTATTACATTGCCAATTTGTGGTACTTTTTTAAATGTACCGTCTGCTTGTGGCGCAAATCCAAATCCATCGCCCCCAATTACAGTACCTGCATGAATGGTCACATTTTTACCTACAACACAGTCATGGTAAACTTTTACGCCAGGATGCAAAATACAGTTGTCGCCAATCTTGACGAAATTTCCAATAAATACCCCGGGGAAAACTTTTACATTATTGCCTAGCTCACTACCTTCTCCTATATATGCAAAGGCGCCTATGTACACATTCTCTCCCTTTTTTACATTTGGACCCAAAAATACCGGGTCCTGAATGCCATTTAGTTTCTGGGTTTTTAATTGCTGATAGTAATGCAATAAACTGGCGAATGCAGTATATGGATCTGGAACCCTTAGCAAGGTACTTTTAATGGGTTCTTTTAGCTCCAGTTTTTCTGAAACAATGACAATAGAAGCCCCGGTACTATATAAATATTCCTCGTATTTAGGATTAGCCAGAAAAGCGAGCTGTCCTTCTGTTGCTTCTTCAATTCTTCCAAAGCTACCAACTGAAATGTCGGCATTTCCTTCTATTTGGCCGTTTATTAGGACGGCGATTTGAGTGGCAGTAAATTGCATTGTTACAAGTTTAGCTAATGCATTTGGCTTTAGCTGTAATTGAAATTTCAACCCACACATCACATATCAACCTATTCAACATAGCAAAAATAGAACTTTTTCACAGCGCTTGACAACGTATTATGGATCAATGCATTATCTACTTGTGAAATATCCTTTACCTGACCGTCCTTGAATAAAATCTTTATGTGCTCATCATGAGTCTTATACATTGTGTTGGTGGTTTCACCCGTAAACACAAAGTATTGTGCCTGATTTTCATTTATTCCAAGCTTCTGACAAGCTTCAGTTGTTTTTTGTTGCATCACTGCCATATCTATTGGCTCTGCCTGCAATTTAATCTTTAACAAAGTACGGTTTAAAATACCTAAACAAAGCTTGCTTAACACTTTGTCCGCATGTGTGCTCCATTTTTTTATTGAATTGATGAAGTCATAATCATCCATTTTTGAAAAATGATCTAGTGCTTCACTACTCATATTTCCATCAAAATGAAACAAAAAATAATCTACGGAGGTGCCAGTATTTAAAGTTTCAGATTCTTTTTCTGCCAAATCCCTCACCCGTTCAATTATCTTAATAAGCATGTTTTCTGCAACCAACACCGTTTTATGAAGATACACTTGCCAATACATCAATCGTCTAGCCACCAGAAATTTTTCAATAGAATAAATTGCCTTTTCTTCTACCATCAATTCTCCATTATGAACAATCAGCATCTTTATTATGCGATCATAACCGATCACGCCTTCGCTTACGCCTGTAAAAAAACTATCCCTGGTAAGGTAATCCATCCTGTCAACATCCAACTGACCGCTAACAAGTTGATGAAGGTATTTTTTGGAGTATTGGTTTGTAAAAATATCAATGGCCATTTGTAGTTCACCTCCAAATTCTCCATTTAGCTGCTTCATGATTTGCAGCCCAACTTCTTCATGATGCATGCTAGGTAGCAAAATATGTTCTAATGCATGGCTAAAGGGCCCATGACCCACATCATGTAATAAAATGGCAGCCTTGGCTGAAATTTCTTCCTGATGCGTTATTTCAATGCCTTTGGATCGTAGCTCATCTATTGCATTACCCATTAAGTGATATGCGCCCATAGAATGATGAAATCGAGTATGAACAGCACCCGGATATACAAGATGCGCCAAAGCCATTTGGTTTATTCTGCGCAACCGCTGATAAAAAGGATGGGAGATGATCTTGAAAATAAGCGGGTGATCGATGGTGATAAATCCATAAACCGGGTCATTAATAATTTTTCTTAATTGTGATGGCATATAAAAGCTGTTGTTAAAAAAATGATTACCAGTGGCAAATCTAATACCCACTACTTTAAATAGGGTACATTTGATTTATTACACCAAAATTTTATTAATCCTATGTCTTTAGCAAAAATTTTATGGGTGGATGATGAAATAGATAGTTTACAAAGTCAGAAAATATTTCTAGAAAACAAAGGCTATGAGGTAAATACCCTTACCAATGGCACAGATGCAATAGAATATGTAAAGGAGAATATAGTGGATGTAGTCTTAATGGACGAAAGCATGCCCGGATTAAGTGGATTGGAAACACTTGCCCGAATTAAAGAGGTTAACAGTGCTATCCCTATTGTACTGATTACAAAAAATGAGACAGAAAATTTAATGAATGAAGCAATTGGCAATGAGATTAGCGACTACCTCATTAAACCTGTAAATCCAAACCAGGTGTGGCTTAGTTTAAAAAAGATAATTGACAATAAAAGATTGGTGGCCGAAAAGACTACAACGGCTTACCAACAGCAGTTTCGCGAATTGTTTATGTCGCTTAACAGCAATCCGGATTACAATGAATGGATGGACATTTATAAAAAACTGGTCTATTGGGAGCTGGAAATGGAGAAAAGTGACAGCCCTGAAATGCAGGAAATATTGCAAAGTCAGAAACAAGAAGCCAATACAGAGTTTTTTAAATTTATCAGTAGAAACTATACCAAATGGCTGGACCCAAAGAACGATGCACCGGTTATGAGCCACAATCTGATGCAATTTAAGGTGTTGCCACATGTAGAAAAGGGTGTACCTACTTTTTTCCTATTGATAGATAATTTGCGATTTGACCAATGGAAAGCCATTCAGCCGTTGTTTGCAGAAAATTTCAGAATTCTGGAAGAAGAAACTTTTTACAGCATTTTACCTACTGCGACCCAATATGCCCGAAATGCCATATTTAGCGGGCTTCTACCCATAGATATAGAAAAACAGTTTCCTAACGAATGGAAAAATGATGATGAAGAAGGTGGAAAGAACATGTTTGAAGAAACCTTTTTCAAAGGACTAATGAAGCGGCTGAGAAAAGATTTTAAGTACAGTTATAC
>JANMZN010000005.1:0-2326 GCA_031383285.1 Segetibacter sp. | reverse complement strand
GCTAAAATGCGTACAAGGAAAATGCATTGTCAACTCCATCAGCATGAAAGAAGGGGAGGCTAAATTTATAGAACAGGCCTTCATTTGCCAGGCATATGGCGCAGCTGTTATTGTAATGGCATTTGATGAACAGGGACAAGCAGATACCAAACAGCGAAAAGTAGAAATTTGCGAAAGAGCCTATAAAATTCTTACTGAACAAGTTGGATTCGACCCGCAGGATATCATTTTTGACCCCAATATTTTTGCTGTAGCCACCGGCATAGAAGAGCACAATAATTATGCTGTTGACTTCATTGAAGGCACTAGAGAAATAAAACAAAAAATGCCTTTGGCAAAAGTGAGTGGAGGGGTCAGCAATATCTCTTTTTCATTTCGTGGCAATGACCATGTAAGGGAGGCTATGCATGCTGTATTCCTGTATTACGCTATCAAGGCCGGCATGGACATGGGTATTGTAAATGCGGGTCAATTGGTTATCTACGATGAGATAGAGCCTGAGCTGAAAAGGCTTTGCGAAGATGTTTTGCTCAACAGAAATAATGACAACAACGAAGCAACGGAAGCGCTGATTAATTTTGCCGAAACAGTAAAAGCAAAAGGCAAGGAAATAGTAAAAAATGAAGTATGGAGAAATGAACCTGTGGAAAAACGATTGGCGCATTCTCTGGTAAATGGAATAACAGACTATGTAGAAGCAGACACAGAAGAAGCCCGGCAGAAATATCCCAAGCCGCTTGATGTAATTGAAGGGCCATTAATGGATGGAATGAATATAGTGGGTGATTTGTTTGGTAGTGGTAAAATGTTTCTGCCACAAGTAGTAAAAAGTGCCCGGGTTATGAAGAAGAGTGTGGCTTATCTCTTCCCATTTATTGAGGCAGAGAAAGAAGAAAGAAAACAAGCACACCTCGCTGCAGGAACAATAAATCTGGAAGCTGCAGGAGCACCAAAAATTTTATTGGCAACAGTAAAAGGCGATGTACATGATATTGGAAAAAATATTGTAGGCGTAGTACTTGGATGCAATGGTTATGACATAATAGACCTCGGCGTAATGGTTTCTGCTGATAAAATTTTAGAGACTGCACAAAGAGAAAAGGCAGACATTATAGGATTGAGTGGATTAATAACACCTTCATTGGATGAGATGGTTCACATCGCTCATGAAATGAAGCGCCGGAATATGAAACAGCCATTGCTGATTGGAGGTGCAACTACCAGCAAGATGCATACTGCAGTTAAAATTGCACCACAATATGATCATGGCGTGGTACATGTTTTAGATGCTTCCAGAAGTGTGACAGTAGTGAGTAATCTATTGAACAAGGATTCAAAAGAAGAATTTTTGACAAAGACTAAAAGTGATTATGAAGAGCTTCAGAATCAGTTTCTGAGCAAACAACGGAATAAAATTCTTATTCCATATGAAGAAGCTGTGGTAACAAGAGAATACCTGGACTGGAAAAATTATAATCCGGTGAAGCCTAAAGTGGACGGAATAAAAGTATTCAAAGATTTTGATCTTGCTACTATTGCCAGACATATAGATTGGGGACCCTTCTTTATTGGCTGGGAAATGCCCGGTCATTTTCCTGATGTATTGTCCGATAAAATATTTGGAGTAGAAGCAACTCGTTTGTACAACGATGCGCAGAAAATGGTAGAAAAAATCATTGCTGAAAAATGGTACATTGCAAATGGAGTCATCGGTTTTTGGCCGGCCAATAGCAATGGAAGGGATACCATAACCTTACAAACTGAGGATGGGGAAGTAAGACTGGAGTCGCTGCGCCAGCAAATGAAGAAAGCAATGGGGCAACCAAGTTTTTCTTTAGCAGATTTTGTAATGCCTGCTCAAGCTGATGCCGTCAAAGTAGGAAGACCTGAAAAAACCGATTATATGGGAGCTTTTGCAGTTACGGTAGACGGTGCACGAAAGCACATAGATCGTTTTGCTGCAGACCATGATGAATACAATAAAATATTGGTGCAAATATTGGCTGATCGTTTTGTAGAAGCCTTTGCAGAATGCCTGCATGCTGAGGTCAGAAAAGATTACTGGGGTTACGAACCAACAGAAACATTGACCAACGAACAAATGATCAGAGAAGAGTACAATGGTATCAGGCCTGCACCAGGGTATCCGGCATGTCCCGACCATACTGAAAAAGTTAAGCTTTTTTCACTGATGTATGTAACAGAAAATATAGGAATAACCCTGACTGAAAGCTTAGCAATGAATCCACCTGCTTCTGTTTGTGGTTGGTACTTTGCACATCCACAAAGCCATTACTTTGGTTTGGGAAAAATAGGGAGAGACCAG
>JANMZN010000551.1:0-4874 GCA_031383285.1 Segetibacter sp. | reverse complement strand
AAAGGACCTTTGTTTTGTAATGTATTGCTAGCCGATGAAATCAACAGGGCTTCGCCAAAAGTACAATCTGCACTACTGGAGTGTATGGCTGAGCACCAAATTACCATCGGTGAAACTACCTATCCGCTGGAGCAATTGTTCTTTACCATTGCCACACAAAATCCGGTAGAGATGGAAGGCACTTATCCCCTACCTGCTGCACAACTTGATCGTTTTTTTATCAAGATCATTTTTGGATATGTAGATGAAGAAACTGAGCTTGATATTTACAACAACTACCTGGGCATAGCGGACAATCTCAACCACATTCATCAGGTACTCAGCATGGACGAAATTTTGTTTTTGCAGGAAGAAGCTGAAAAGGTAGAAGTTCACCAGGAAATAGTAAAAGCGGTAAGAAACATTGTTTGGGACACCCGCCGCCACAGCGATATTGTGTTGGGTGCATCTACAAGAAGTGGTATTACTTTTCTTAAATGCTTGAAGGCATTTGCATTGGTAAATGGCCGCACTTTTGTAACAGAAGACGACTTGCAAAAAATAACGCCTGCTGTACTCGATCACCGACTTGTTTACAGAAACAAAGCAGCAAAGGCAAATGCACTTTCAGCTATTTTGAACAAAGAAATGGACAGGTTGAGCAAATTGAAGATTGGATAATTCGTTCGTTTATTAAAAAATTAAATGTTATATTCCTTAAATGAAAATCAAATTAAAATTACTATTCTTCTTCTTTTCTATTTCAATTTCGACTTGTCTTTTTTCACAGGAGAATTTTCAACCGGGTTATATTATTACACAAAGAATGGATACCGTTCATGGATTAATTGATTATAGAAATTGGGAAAAAAATCCCGGTATGATAAAATTTAAAAGTGGAAAAGATGGTGATGTTGCAACCTATAAACCAAGTGCTATAAACAGTTTTTCCGTTGGAGAAGAAACTTATGTAAGTGCACCTGTACAGTTAGAAAAAAGTCCTCACCTTGTAAATGAACTTAACTATTCTTCTGAATTTAGTTTTGCCTCGGACACTATTTTTTTACAGTTACTGATAAGAGGTGACAAAAGCCTATATTATTATAAAGACGCAATATCTAAAGATAACTTTTTTATAAAAGACAAGGGAGAATATAAAATCTTGTTGTACAAACAATATTTACAAGTAACAGATGGAAAAGAATATTTGGCTGCCAACAAAGCTTTTAAGCAACAATTAGCTGATTATTTCAGCAATTGTCCTACAATTAATACACAACTAGCTCCGATTGAATATAACACGTCAGACCTCAAAAAAATATTCAACTATTATTTTAGTTGTACAAATTCAAATTATAAACCGGAGAGGAAGGAAGAAAAGAAATTAAACTCCTTTGGAATAACTACAGGACTTTCGTTTGTCAACACAACTTATGTAATAGAAAGCATAGACTTCGTCCCGGTCACGGCTTCATATCGTTCAGTTTCCCCAATTATAGGTATCAACTACAACTATGTACTTCCGCGTAACCAAGGGAGGTTCTCTATTTATAATGATCTTTTTTTTAGCAGGGTTAAAATTAAGGGAGAATATGTGAAATACCAGGATGCGGACATCAATAGCAAGACGACTTACTCAGTAAGTTCGACATTCTTTTTACTGAACAGTGTTGTTAGGTATAAATTTCCTATTAAGAATTTTTTCACTTTTATTAATGCAGGAATTAGCAACAATTTCAATTTGTCTTTGTACAATAACAAAAAAGTCGAAACCAAATTTTATACTACAGAAACAGTAGAGGAATTTGGTTTCAATCGAGGATTCTCCCATGATGGTTTTGAATTCACACATGGATTTGGTTTTCAGTTTAAAAGGTTATCTATTGATATAAGGTCATTTGGAATAAGTGCTGATTTGCCTTTTTCAACAGGTTCTGATAAAAGAACGTTCTTACTCTTAGGCTATTCCTTTAAATAAAACAGCTAATGAAATCTTTCGGCATTAATATTTCAATTTTCCGACTATTTTCAATGGCCTATATTGTTTTTTGTACAACTTCTCTATCTGCCCAAGGCAACCCCACTGCCCGTTACGAAATAGAAGCCAAACGAATAGGAGTAGATATGTTAGGCAAAGATGCCATACCCCGTAGCCGGGAATTTATTCGCCTCGATAGCACTTATTATGTTGGTTATATGTACGAAGGCATGTACAAGTCGGACCGTAGCAGCGATTACATTGGTTTTAGAAATGCCATCCCGCCACTTAGAAAAGCATTTTTGCTGCTCCAAAAAGATTATGGAAGAGGATTGAAAAGCATTTTCACTTCACCGGAAGCCTATATGGCATCTATGAATAAGTACCGTGATTTTCTGATTATTGCTGACGCACTCAGGCAAAGCTATGACAATGTGGAAATGCCGGACAGTGTGATGTGGGTACTCAATCAAGTCACTTCTTATCGTTTTCCCAAAGATCATATTGGTGCCAATACCATTAAGGCTTGGACTTACCACCGCAATCGTTTTTTTACTTCGGCAAAGTTTGCCTTCTTAAAAAATTCAGTTGAAGAAAATGAACAGGAAGCGTTTGGCTATTGTTATAAAGCATTGAACGATATAAAGGTGCATAAAGCAGCCAACGATTTGTGGTTTGGACCTTCTCAGGCCGAAATGGACCGATTGAATGTATATCACTACCTGGCCCTTTTGCACAACTACAATAAAAATTATGACAGCAGCGAATACTATTATAAAATATTGGCACAGAACAGTGCAATTTCATGGAATAATTTTGGAGGGCTAAAGCATGAAATCGGAGAGTTTAGTGTTGCCCGGGAATATTATGATAGAGACAAGTACAAGTATGCACAAAAGACACTCAGGGAACCCTTTTATTTCATTCCTATACTAGATATTTATGCAGGGCGAACCAAACATGCGATGTCGTTGTGTAAAGAAGCCATTGATTATGCAGGATCCACTCCAGGATTTGGGTGGTACAACATTGCCCTTGCCAGAAGTTATATGTACGATGGCCAATTGGATAGTGCTTCTATTGCTTTGCAAAAAGCAACAGATTTTAAAGAACTGCACATTGGAACCACACTCACACAAAGCCAATACGATTTTACTATAAATCTGCTAAGACTACAGCTAATTGATAGAAAAATGTCGTTGGTGAAATTTCTACATACCGGATGGTGGTATTCTCCGGTAGATTGGTATCATCTCGTCATTTTGAAGTTTCAGAAAATAATGCAGGAATATGTGCTTATTAACCAAATGATGACCAACCCTGAAAGAGATAGGACAATATATGAATTGTTTTGCGGTGAAAGCACCACAACCTATGACGAAGCTTACTATTTGTTGCAAGATTTTAGCCCGACCTTTTTCACCAAAAAATTTATTAATTACCAAACAACCGATAAAAGAAAAAGCATACAGAGATATTTTCAGTTGTTTCAACACCAAATGGAGTGGAAAAATGGAGATGAGGAATCCGCTTATAAGGGCTATACAGACATGGTAAAAGATATTAAACTAGATACCACTAATGAAAAATTATTTTTAGGCAGGTTATACGAAGGCTTGTCAATAGCCAGCAAAGAAACCGAAGCAGGAAATAATAATTTCTATACAAATGCTTTGTTTGAACAATATCCACAACTTGTTCCATTTAGTGGTATTAAGTTAAGAATGAAACTCATTAGTTCAGGTGTTGCTGATCCAACAACTGCAGCTGTAATATCAGAACTAAACGATTGCAATATTGAGTGGGCAGATGATCAGGATGGAAATACTGCCAAAGCCTCTATTACATTTATAAAAAAAGGCGACAAATATGAAGCTGTTATTAATGTCTTAAGTGGCTCAGGAAATGCGATTGTTACTAATGAGAAAATGATTTTTAAAAATGTTGAGGGTGCCGGTAAGGAGATAGCATTGCGTTTGTTTGGCAAAGGTGGTTCTATGGTATATGAGAAAGTCAAAGAAGAGAAATGATTAAATCATTTCCAAGTTGCAATCTTGAGTTTACTGGAATAATTGTTTAATTGATTTATTGCATTTTGATTTCTCCTTTTTTGTACAATTGAACATGTCCATTAGAACTTTCATATCAATATCAACTTCATTATTGATTTACAAACAACCTTCTCATGTTTTTTGCTATTTCGATTTTTCAACCGTATCTGCATAATCCTAAAACAACTCAAATGCAATAGCATAGTTTGCATTTCCGCATTGAGAAGCATATTCACTTCCAATCAATTTCTCTACCTGTGTAAGGACTTCTGTACCAAAATTGCATATGACAAATGACCATGCAAATCCAAAATAAAGGCTTTGAGTTGTTGCTTTTCAAATCCAAAAAAGCAAAAATCATTCATTGCGCTTTTCTAAATTCATTAAACTTCTATTTAAATCGACAACAATTATTGCCGTTAGCCACATATATTTCTACTTTTTTGATTATTCTCTGCAAAAAAAATCGGTATTTGCATTCTTGTCCTCATTAATTATTTAATAAGTTATTCAGGTAATTGCAAAAAAAGTTAACTGATATTTTAATTTCCGCTCCTTTTAAAAAGCTAAATAACCTTCTGTCCACTTTTAATTTAATATAAATAAAAAAGGTTATCATTTCTGATAACCTTTTGCTGTGATCCCGCTGGGACTACCTTTTTCACATCCATCTGCACCCGAATTTTGTTAAATGCATTGCTTTCAATCTCTTACAAATTGTCAAAGTGCAAATGAGTGCAAAAGAAAGCACCAAAATGTAGCAAATGTTTACCCCATTGTTTACCCCGTTTTTCAATTTTTGGTTACTTTTGTTATACCAATAAATTTAGTCAAATGTCAACTGTTTCAATTGTCTATCGTAAAGA
>JANMZN010000537.1:0-3632 GCA_031383285.1 Segetibacter sp. | reverse complement strand
ATAAAATGCAGTATTTGAACATTTTTTGATGCAGTTTTTGCATTGATTCAATCTTCTTCATGTTTTGCTACTAATCGGTCAAATGCGCTTTTTACGGCGTCTTGTAAGTAATCTTCTGCAACAGCAACATATTTGTGAAATTCTTTGCTGCCCGGGGCATGACCTGAAACGCGTCGAACTACCAATTCCGGTACGCCCATCATCAATAGTGTTGTTATTGCCGTTCTTCGCATCGTATGTGTTGTGATGTGATCACAAAAGCGATATGATTTTCCATTTTTTGTTTTTACTTCTTCTGCTATTCCTTGTTTGTGCCTTATTTTGGGTAATGAATGTACCCAACCTGCTTTGTAGGCGAGTATTTTTAGTTGAATATTGAGATAGGCGCAAGAGATGGTTGGCAATAAATATTTACTATTTCGACTCTTGTACTTATTTAAAATATCAATGACGTAATAGGGTAGGGGTATAGTGACAGCCGTGCCTGTTTTTTGTGTTTGTATTTTAAGATAAGTACCCTTGTCGGTTTGGTGGATGTCTTGTTTTTTGATGTGCATCAGATCAGAAAATCTGAGCCCAACTGTACATCCTATTACAAAAATATCTTTGATTGTTTGAAGGGTTGAGGATAAACTATTTTGAAATAATTTATCGGCAATTAAACGTCTGAGTTGTTCTGGTAATAATACGATAGGAGGGTAGGATTGTTGAGGTAATTTAAACTGCTTATGGAACTGCCCAACTGGAATGCATTTATCGTGGTTGAGGTAGTTGAAAAAACTATTAATGATTTTAAGCACAGAGGCGACGTATGTGTCATAGCAATTTCTTTTTTTGTAAAGGAAGGTGGTGAAGCCTCTGAAAAAACGTTTCCAATAGGTTTTTTCTTTTTGCTGTTCTCGTAATGAGTTACTGCTTACCAAATGAATACGTAGTATAAGATTAGTGTAGTTTTCATAATCTTTCAATAGTAAGTGTACGTAAGAATATTGTTCTATTGAGCCTTTTGAAATGCGCTTACCGGAGGCGCAGGTTCTTCTACCGGATGCTGATGCCTGAATAAACTTGTGGAATTGAGGTAAGAAGAGCTGAGGAGTTGTTTTTTTTCATTGTTTTATATTTGCTACAATGTAATGAACAATATACTTGGCGACTTGAAATTTAATGGTTATTTCGCTTTACTTTTAAATGCTTTGTTATAGTGCTTATTCAGTAGTTCATCTATGTCTGCAACTTTATAATAGATTTTATTTCCAACTTGAGAAAAGGAAATCATTCCAGTATCCCTATAGTGTTGTGCGGTACGCTTTGATATTTTCAATAAGGACATTAGTTCTTGATTGTCTAGCCATTCTTTTTTTTCTTTTTGATTGTTGTTTAGTTTGCTGTTGATTGCTTCTATTTTATCTACTATTTCTTGAAAGGCTTCTGATTGAATTGTTATTACTTCCATTTTGTTTTACTTTTAGTGTTATTGAATGCTTTACGATGTAAAAATGGAAATATTAGTGCAATGAAATCACTTGTTAGGGGTTGTACAACCCCTTCTGAAATGTAGTGCTGGCTTGATTTTGAAGTGTTTTAAAATTAAATATTCCTTGCGTCTTCGAGCATCTTTTTCAAGCGTTCAACCCAGAAGTTTGCAGTTGATTTGTCAACATCACTATACAAGTTATTAAGGGTTGATGCCGATGGCCCAACATCGGGCTGACCTTTTGTAGAAAAATTGGCATTAATAAAATCATATAATTCTTTATTGGTCTTTATATTAAAAATGGCCGGTTTGACGTCCATCAATAACTTAAACAAATAAGATAGTTGTGGTACATTTAAGTTAGTTTTTAACCTGATTTTTTTACTTGTTGGTTTTGCCTCTTCTTCTAGGTTAAAAATCTGTTGATTTATTAATTTTTTCCAATTTGGAATGAGCCCGTAATCAAGAGAATTTAGATTGTGTTTAAAATAATCAATACAAAGCAAGCATGCTTTTAACCAATCAATAGGGTTTTTATGAATAATAATTTGGTATTCAAGAAATTCATCCCTTTCTTCTATTGGTAGTGATGCCATTTTTCTAGCAAAAGCTCTATAATAGCAATTTTGACAAATTTTAGTTTTGTTTCCATTATGATCTATCGTTGATTTAATTGGATTATCGAATACTCGACAATCTTTTTTGACATCAAAAACAAGGTCGTACGGATATTCTTTTAAATTACCTTCTGGTTCAATTCGGACAATTGCCTCGGGAAAAAATACTGGTTTTTCCCGAATATAAAATTCTCCCCATTGATGATCGGACATAAGTATCATTTTAGTTGTTAAATGCTTCCATTGCTTTATCTAATTCTTCATTTACTATTTTGGCGTAGATCTGAGTTTCTCTTAATTGTGCGTGACCTAATAATTTTGAAACCTTGTCAATACTAATACCTTTTTTCAAAGCTGTAGTAGCCCAGGTATGTCTGCTGATATGAAATGACAATGGTTTGTCAATTTTAGCTTTCGTAGCTAATATTTTTAAGTTCTTATTGACATAGGCGGTCGCACTTGAAATTTCGTCGAAGGCCTTTTGGGGGTTATTTAAATCTAAACCATTTGTCAACATCGGAAAAATAAAATCTGTAGGTTTAGATTGCTTAGTAAGGTATTGTTTGATGATTTCTAATGCTTTGTTTGGTAATTTAATCGACAATTGTGATTTTGTTTTGTGGATGATAACGTGAATGTGTGTTCCGTCAAAGTTTCTCCACTGCAATTTCAATACATCCGAAATTCGAAGCCCACCTGTGTAGGCAGCAAAAATGAACATTTGCTTGTGCAAATTCATTCTTTCGCCTGACACTGTTGGTACTTCCTCTAAGGCTTTTAACTCTTCCTCAGATAAATATTCTCGAGTTGTCTTTTCCAGTTTCAATTTATACTTCTTGAATGGATTGTTTTGATAATCAAATTTATCTAGTCGTATGGCATCGTTGAAAAGTTTTCTAAAAAACTTAAAATGTCTGTGAATGGTATTTGTTTTAAGGGTTCTAGAGGTCTTCAAATGCCTTTCATACTTCATTAAAAATTCTGGGGTAATATCTTCAAATTGAATAGACCTATTATTTACATACTCTTTTAATATCCTTATGGTTGAAATATGAGTTCTATAAGTTCCAATTTTTCCATCATCTTTATAATTGTTGATTGCTTCGGCTGCGAAGGAAAAAAAATCGGCGGGATTTTTTCCGTAAATTTTTTCTTTTAGTTGCCGGGTTGTTAACGATTTGGATTGCGTTTCATACTCAAAAACTTCATCTTGTAACTCTGCAAACTTATTAGTGATAAATGAGTTGAGCCTTGAGCTGTTTTTGTAACTAGGCTTAATTTTGTTTTTCTCCTTATCCCAAAAAATTTCTGGTATCATTACCCCTGCGGATATGTAAGTAGTTTTTCTATTTTTTATTATACGAAAATGAATGGGAGCTTCATTTTTTTTATTAAGTTTATCTTTACGATAGACAATTGAAACAGTTGACATTTGACTAAATTTATTGGTATAACAAAAGTAACCAAAAATTGAAAAACGGGGTAAACAATGGGGTAAACATTTGCTACATTTTGGTGCTTTCTTTTGCACTCATTTGCAC
>JANMZN010000513.1:0-7572 GCA_031383285.1 Segetibacter sp. | reverse complement strand
TTGCAACAAAAGAAAAATGACAACAATGAGAGAATTTCTGCTACTAGTGGTAGGGTAGAGGAACTGCAAAGAATTGATCGGTTAAATGCTGTTTCTTCCACAACAGGGCAAATCATACTTCAGCTATTGTCAAAAGTAAGTACGACGACACCTATCAATATTTCTTATTTTACAAAAAATGCAGGGTGGATACCCGCATACGATGTTAAGGTTATGACATTAGACAACACCATTAAGTTAGGGTATAAAGCAACGGTTACCCAAACTACAGGTTTAGATTGGGAGGATGTAAAAATTAGCCTTAGTACAGGAAACCCAAATCAAGGAAATGTGGTGCCTATTCTTACGCCATGGTATTTAAATATGTATGTACCTATTTTGTATGAGAAATTGAAAACTTTAAAAAGAGCACAAGAATCAAAAATGCAAGCAATTGAATCTACTGCTTCAGGTTACACAATGGAAGATGTTGATGTTATAGACGATACAAAATATGTAGGTATTTATACCAGCATGACTGAGAGCATGCTTTATACCAATTTTGATATTGACCTTCCGTATACGATACCTACAGATGGCAAAGCATATAGTGTTGATATAAAAGACGAGCAGATGAACGCTTATTTCAATGTATATGGAATACCGAAGTTGGACAAAGATGCATTTGTGACAGCTGACATCAAGGATTGGGAAAAGTTTGATTTGCTCCCTGGTGAGGCAAACATCATAATGGACAATATTTACATTGGCAAATCTTATATCGATCCAAATTCTACTTCCGATACATTACGATTGCTACTAGGAAGAGACAAAAGGGTTGCGCTAAAGCGAACATGGGTAAAAGAACAAACAAAGAGTAAAATAAAGGGAGATTATAAAATTGAAACTTTTACCTACGAAATCATAATGCGAAACAATAAGAAACAAGCGATTGAGCTGGTTGTAAAAGATCAATATCCATTGAGCAAAGCAAAAGAAGTAGAAGTGAATTTGGATGAAAGTGCAAGCGCAGAAATAAATAATGAAACTGGCGAATTGAAATGGAACATTAAACTACAGCCAGGAGAAAGCAAGAAGCTTAGATTTTCTTATTCAGTAAAATATCCTAAAGATAAAATCATCCAAAATTTGAGGTGATGTATGATAATTTTGGACATGAATAAACCAAAATCTGGTCTATTTTAAAAATACTGATCTTATAGTAACAAAATATTGAATTAAGGGTACATGTATTTATTCAAGCTGAAAGTTTCCTTCATTCTTTTTCGAATAACTTAAAAATTTGAAGATGTTGATAATTGGGCAAAGAACTTAGTAATTACTAGGTTAATTGCATCTGGATAAAGTGCCGAAGAAATTATTGAAACGTAAATAAGGCTGTATAACACTAACCATTTACTTAAATTGTTTTGATGTTTCTTAATCTTTCTCAGTTTGGTATTACTTGAAAAAATAATATTAACAACAGGGTAATAAAAAAAGTAGTAAAATTTGTCCTCTGCGTCTGCAAAGTATATAAATAACACAATTTTGTAAAGAGTTAATAAAGATAAAAGTATTATTCCTAAGTAAATGAATTTAAAAATTATCCAGTCTAGCATAATTAATTTTATGGTTAAATTAAAAGCTTACCCCCAAAAAAAGTAATTTATCTACTTTAATTTTTTAAAGGTAATAGTATAAAGTTTATGAGATTATTAAGATTTAATTAAAAAATGTAAAATGAATATTAGCACATTTACAAAGAAATGTAAAAGCCAATTAATTTTATCAAATTTATTTGTCTAGTTCCAATAATTCAAAGCTCATAAATTTCATTTTTCAAAATATATAAATAGCTAAAATTTTGCTATTGTTCCATTATAGTTGAAGGGGCTTATAGATTTGAGTTCCTTCTTAATATTGCTATTTACCTTTAATTGCGATACAAACTGTAATATATCTTCCTTTGTAATTGAAGATTTCCCACGAGTTAATTCCTTCAACGCTTCGTAAGGTTTCGGGTAGTTCTCTCGCCTGAGAATTGTTTGTATTGCTTCAGCTACTACTGCCCAATTGTTATTGAGATCTTCATTTATTTTCACCTGATTGAGCAATAATTTTTTCAAGCCTTTTTCTATTGATTTGATAGCAATGAAAGTATGTGCAACAGGTACCCCAATATTTCGTAAAACAGTGCTGTCTGTAAGGTCTCTTTGTAACCTGCTAATAGGTAGTTTTGCTGAAAGGTGCTCAAGCAAAGCATTGGCTACTCCTAGATTACCTTCTGCATTTTCAAAATCAATGGGGTTTACTTTGTGAGGCATTGCACTACTGCCAACTTCGCCTTTTTTGGTTTTCTGTTTGAAATATTCCATGCTTATGTAAGTCCACATGTCTCTACATAAGTCTATTAGTATGTTATTTATACGTTTAATGCAATCGAAATGAGCTGCAAGTGAATCATAATGTTCAATTTGAGTAGTGAACTGCATGCGTTGTAATCCAAGCGTTTTCTCAACAAAACTATTTCCAAGGACAATCCAGTTTTTTTTAGGAAATGCCACAACATGGGCATTGAAATTGCCAGTAGCACCTCCAAACTTGGCTGAAAAGGGTATATACCCAAATAGCAAAACCTGATTCCTTAACCTTTCTACAAACACCATTATCTCTTTGCCTAATATTGTTGGAGATGCAGGTTGCCCATGTGTTTTGGCAAGCATTGGAATAGTCTTCCACTGTTCGGCAAGTGATTGTAGTGAATTGTTTAAGTTAATAATTGCAGGTAAATACTCATTTTCCATGCATAATTTCCATGTAAGTGGAATAGAAGTATTATTAATGTCCTGGGATGTAAGTCCAAAATGTATCCATTCTTTTAGGTGACTACTACTGCATTTGTCTAACTCTTCTTTCAAAAAATATTCTACGGCTTTTACATCATGGTTAGTCGTCTGCTCTATTGTTTTGATTCTATCTGCATGGATAATACTAAAATCATCATATAGTTTTTTTAAGTAGAGCCTACATTTAATGTCTATTTTAAAGAACTTATGATCAGCTAAAAAAAAGAAATATTGTATTTCTACAAATACCCTGTATTTAATGAGTGCAAACTCACTGAAATAATCTCCAAGAAAATCAATCTGTTTTTTATATCTGCCATCGATTGGAGAAATGGCTAAAAGGTTGTTGGTTTCCATTTTTGTTTATTTGTTAATGGATGAAGTTGAGCAAGGTCACCTTTAGTCCACAACTATATTGTTTCTTTGCAAGTCAAAAATAGATGAATTGAAGAATAAAATAAAGATAGGGGTTGTAAGTTATCTAAATACAAAACCTTTAATTTTCGCTTTTAGCCATGGTTACAAGATGGATGGGGTTGAATTTGTAGAAGATTATCCAGCAAGAATAGCTGAAATGTTGTTAGACGGCACCATTGATTTGGGCCTAATTCCTGTAGCAGTTATTCCTCAGTTAAAAGAATATTATCTTATTGGGGATTATTGTATAGGTGCAGAACGAGCAGTTGCGTCGGTCTGTTTGTTTAGTGAAGTTCCCTTAGACCGTATAGAAAAAGTGTTATTGGATTACCAAAGTAAAACTTCGGTTGCTTTGGCTAAATTACTTATATCAAAGTATTGGAAAATAAAAGTACAATTTGAAGAGGCCAATGCAAATTTTAGAACCGAAATTAAAGGTACAACTGCAGCTATTGTAATAGGGGATAGGGCATTTGAACAAAGGACTATTAGCAAATATTACTATGATCTTGCAGAGGCTTGGATAGAATTTACAGGATTACCTTTTGTTTTTGCCGCTTGGGTATCTAATAAACCGCTTCCAAATACATTTATTGAAGCTTTCAATCAAGCAAATAGAGAAGGCTTACAACATCTAGATATTGTAGTGTCCGAAAACGAATCTCCTTTTTATGATCTCAAGCTATATTATACAGACAATATTAGCTACGATCTTACTGACAATAAAAGGAAAGGATTAGAAAAATTCCTGAGTTTAATTGAAGCGGATAAAATGAAAAGTTTACAAGTTTAATTTAGTACCATAATCTTGCATCTACTTCATTTAAATAAATAAGGGTACTGGATTTGATTGGAGTTCTTTTTTCCTTTGATGAAATTTGGAGTATTTCTCTCCAACCTTTTACCCAACCATTTATATCGAATCCGGTTTTCTTTAGGTACTCAAGCGACCACATAATGGCAGTAGAATAGAAGTAAATTTTTGGGAGATAGCGATAAGCAACTTTTGTTTTATTCACCCACATCATTCTCACTTTTTCACTTTTAGGTTTTCTCCCTAATGGGCTTTCTTTGTGTAGCATTACAATGCTGTTTTCATATTTAATGGAGTACCCATTGTCAAGAATTCGATAACTCAAATCATATTCTTCCATGCCATAAAAAAACTCAGCAGGAAGGTTGCCTACTTCGTCCAAAACACTTTTTTTAATTGCATGCGCACCACCTGCAAAATAATATGTAAAGAAATCAGGTTTGTCCTTATACGCTTCATATTGCTTATGAGGCAAGGCATTTATCTGCATTTGCAATGTATCATAATATAAAACTTTGAATGAGACAATCCCAACAGGGCGATTGTGATATCCAGGTTTTTTAAATGCGGCAACTACGTTTTCTAATGCATCTGCATTTTGCAAAACTGCATCATCATCCAGAAAAATAATGATTTCGCCTTTGGCAAATTGTAGTGCAAAATTTCTCCCCCTGGTAACACCTAAATTCTCAGGTGCATCGATGTATTGAAGCGGTAAGTTTGGGTGATGAAATTGTCTTACTGTTGTATAATCTTCCGAAGAGGCATTGTTCACCAATATTAGATCTTGCAACAACTCATTGGCTCGATTTAACTCACTAATATTTTGTAGCAGTTCAAGCGTGTCAGCCGGTCGGTTATAAGTTATGATTACAAAACTCAATGGTTTCACGATACAGTTCTTAATTGAATAAAAAGTTGTTGATAGGCGTGGTTAAAAGCCTGAATGCTAAAGTGATCATTTGCATACTTAATATTATTTCTACTAATGGTCGCTAATAGATCCCTATTATTACAAAGCAACAAAATAAACTCAACACCTTCTTTTACAATTGTAGTTTCGTTTGCAAAGGTTGAAAATAGAAATCCATTTTTGTTGTTCTTTACATGAACAGGAATGTCACCAACCGGAGTTGCTATAACAGCGCAACCTCTAGCCATTCCTTCTTCAATAACCAAAGGAAAACCCTCGGTATATGATGTAATGATAACAACATGTGCCTTTTGATAAATTGCATCTATTTCCTGCTCATCAGATTGATGACCCAAGAAGGTACAGTATTCTTTTAAATCAGCATGGATTGCGTCTTCAACATCTCCCATAAAAAGAAACTCGATAGGTAAGTTTTTTACTGATGCTTCTTTGGCAATAAGTGCTATCAAATTAACCCGTTTTTCTTCGGTTCCTCTTCCTGCATAAAGAATTTTAAGGTTGCCTTCCATCTGCTTTTGCTGAATGTTTGTTGGCAAAGGAATACCATTTACTAGGTACTGAATTTTCTTATGATATGGTGGCGGAACATTGAGTAATGTATATTGCTTTAGATGCTCTTCCATTCTTACTTTACTTATCATGATCGTTCTTGAAATAAAAGGAAGAAATGGAAGCCGTATCCAAGAAAAAGTATTGTAAGAATGAATGAGCTCAACTTGCGGAATAAATGCATTTATCCAAGGTGAAATTTTGTAACCAAAGTTGCATTGTCCATTAAAAACCAATGGTTTTTTCTTTTGATTGTTAATGTATCCTGATATGACTCCTCTACAAATTAGATTTAAAAAATAGAAATATTTATTGTCAGTAAAGTTAGAGATGTCAATAATTTTACATCCTGATTTTTCAAAATCTGCATAGAAGTTTTGGTCAATTGATTTCCGGGTAAAGTATATGATGCAATCTTTACTGCCAGTACCATTTGTAATTAAGGAATGAACTTTTTCTGCACCACCCGTATGATAAAATGGGAAGAAATAATAAATGTCATATTCAACGGACTCCCTTTTTAATTTTGCTATTAATCTACCCAAAACAATAAAAGGAAAGATGGCAATATCTTCTATTTTCCTTTTGATGATATATACTGAGTATTTCAATTTTTGAACAATTGTTTAATAGATTTTCCTATTCCCATTATACCATCTTTAAGCGTAGTAATCAATACTTTTAACTCAAATAAGCCAAATGAAAAATTGCTAAACCTTGCGCTAAGAAACTTTATTTTGCACCGGAATTGATCGAAGAATGGATTTGACTTTCTTAAAAAGCTGCTTGTTATGGATGTTTGGTGTATTCTGTACAAAAGTAATTTTTCAGGCACCTTTTCTATTTTTAAACCATCAGCAAAAATTCTCAGCCATAGATCATAGTCCTCAATGTGTATTTGGTTTCTATTGTATTGGTATTCTTTTAAAACTGCTGCTTTAACCATTACAGATGGGTGCGCAATACAATTTCCTTTTACAATTTGTTTTTTTATCTGTTTGTATGAGCGTGTTAATAAATCTTCTTTCCACTCACCAATTGTTTCATCTTTTTCATTTATAAAGGATACATGGCAACTGACAACAGCAATTGCCGGATTCGATTCAATGTAATTAACTTGCTTATCAAACCTTTCAGGTAAACAAATGTCATCAGCATCCATCCTTGCAATGTATTTTCCGTTGCAAAATGCTAACCCCTTGTTTAGTGTGAAAATCAATCCGCTGTTTTTTTCATTCTTATAATATTTGATCCGTGGATCATTATATGAAAGAACGATTTTTTCCGAATCATCAGTTGACCCATCATTCACTATAATCAATTCAAAGTCTAAGTAAGTTTGGTGCAAAATAGAATCAATCCCTGCTTTCAAAAATGAACCTGCATTGTAAACAGGCATCAATACACTTATGCATGGGGTGTTCATTTTCAAATCAAAAAATGATAAGCATTAAATTGAAACAGTTTTTGCTTTCTTGTTTTTTAGCTCAATTACAATAGCCACAATTAGCAAAAGAAGCATAATAAATGAGCAAATATTGGTTAGCATCCAACCGGTTGCGTGGCTTTTTGGCTCAAATTTAAACTCAATCGAGTGCTCTCCTGCAGGTACTACCATTCCACGAAGTAAATAATTAACCTTGGCATAAGGAACTTGTTTTCCATCTACATAGGCATTCCATCCTTTGTCATAATATACCTCGCTAAAAACAGCAATTTGATCAGTTGAAGCATTGGAAGTATACAGAACAGAATCGTTTTCGGTTTTTACAAAATTGATTGTTGCCGAACTGTCGAACGAAAATGTTCCTTTTAAAATATTGCTAAAGGATTTGTCAGCAACTGCAGAGTCCTTAGTATTCAAATTATCCAAAGCAGCCATTTCCTCTTTTGGTCCATTTTCAAATCGAACACCTTTTACAAACCATGCTGCACCAAGTGCATCTGGATTAATTTGAACTTTTGGGTTTTGTTGATCGCCATAAATAATATACTTTGTATTCAGCATGTTGATTACAGGTTGGCAATTT
>JANMZN010000509.1:0-4804 GCA_031383285.1 Segetibacter sp. | reverse complement strand
GCATTACGATATGCGTTTTGTAAAACCTATTGATGAAGAAATGCTTCACCAAATTTTTGCGAAGTTTGATAAAATTGTTACAGTCGAAGATGGAACCGTAATTGGAGGATTTGGTAGTGCCATATTAGAGTTTATGGCTGCCCATCATTATAGTGCTGAAGTAAAAATGCTGGGCATCCCCGACAGATTGGTTGAGCACGGATCACTAAAAGAATTGCATAGAGAGTGTGAGTATGATGCGCAGGCAATTGCAGAAGCTGTAAGAGTTTTGTTGAAGGACAAAGTGCAGGTTTCAACTTTGATAGGAGGATAACTTTTGCTAGAAAGAATCATTGAAAGCTGTTCATTTTTTGAGCAGCTTTTTTTATGCACCATGCTATAACCTGGTAACTTTCACAATCATTGCAAAAAAATAACGACATTTCCTAAATCAACCACAATTCAATTCAATCCTTTCCCGGTAAATCCTTCACACGAAGCCTATACCTATACACCTTATGAATGAATTTACAAATGATCATTTGAGATTTTGAGATTTTGTATTCTTCCCTTATATAAAGAGGGGGCGCATTATTTGCATAATAAATAAAATAATTGGTACAGATGATCAATCTTTTTAGCTTTTATCGAATTTACAAATACCTGCTGCTATATGCTGCCGCTCTGCTTTACACAGGAGAAGTAAGATCACAGGATATACCTGTTGATAGTCAAAAGTTCATTTTTTTTCCTCTCCCGATGAAAAAAAACTGGACGACTTCTATTGGTATCACAGCTACTACTATGCCGTACGACATTACCGAAGAATTCCAATACCGTATTCCTGCAGGAGATTTTCATGTTATAAGAAAAATGGGCAACCATTTTATTTTGGATGGCAGGGTAAATTTTCAAATATTCCAAAACCTCATCACGGTAGGCCCTCATTGGGTCAGCAAGGTAAGTGATCGTTTATCTATTTCTGCCGGCGATAATATAGGCTATTGGTTTGGAGCTGTTAATTCAGAAGGTTTCAAAACAAAAGGCAAAGGATGGCAAAACTTTCCAACGGTATCACTTGGATACAGGTTTAACCGCCAGGCTTTATTGACTTTTAAGGCAGATGCGATTATGAATCTTAGTATTGATACCCGTGCCGGCGAGACTAAGCTTACCTCCGATGTCGGGCTTTTAAGCGGATCCTCTTATGCACTTATCTTAGAGCAGCCATTTTCAGGTAAAACAAGTATGTCCTTGGGTTTTAGGGCTATTTATACTAATTTCTTCTGGCAAACATGGGCGCTCTTCGAAAATTTCGACCGTAACCATTTATATCCTCAAATTATAATAGGCCTTATTTTATGATAAAGTATGGAACCATAGTGCTTCTACTGCTATTAGTGATTAGTTGCAAGAAAGAGTACACTGCACCCGTACCTGATGTTACATGGCCCCTTTTCGACTCTTCCGGTACTGCACCATTAACCAGTATGACCAGGCAAAAAATAGAAGGGGTATATGCTATAACAGAAGGATCTGATGCGTTTGGCGAATCATCCGTTATGAAATGCAGTTATACAGCCAATGGATCAGATACCACCTATCACTTTTCTCTCTTCTGCCAAAAAGAGGTAATCTATATTATTTGTGAAGGAAAGCGCTTAGACAGTAACATTCTTCTGAACGGTTATTGGAGAAATATGGTAAATACCGAAACGGGAAAAATAAGGCTCACCATCACTAATAGCAATGGCGCTTCTCAGCTGCTCAACTCAACAATTGCCGATTCTGTATCAGGTGTAACTGTTACCGGAGTATATGGTTCTGGAGACAACCCTCCTGATAAAAATATTGTATTGAGTCATCTAAGGAAATTAAGAACAACACCCACACTTCAAATAGTGGCTCACAGGGGCGGTGGCCGTACATCCGATCTTTTGCCTGCATCTGAAAATACTGTTGAAGTTATTAAGTTGGCCTCAAGATTTGGTGCTACAGGAATAGAGATAGATGCGAGAATGACTAAAGACGGCGTTCTTATTTTATACCATGATGAAACATTAAATGACCGCCTGATTAAAAAGAACGGCTTAGTTGGCCCAATCGAAAATTATACCTACGACCAACTATATAATCTGGTACGTTTAAAAAACGGTGAGCACATTCCAACCCTTAGGCAGGCTCTTAATACTGTTTTATATAATACCCCACTCCGGTATGTCTGGCTCGATACCAAGCTCAGCGGATCTTTACAAAAGCTGATAGACATGCAAAAAGAGTACTTGCAGTTGGCCAGTGCCATGGGCAGAAGTTTGGAAATAACGATCGGCATTCCGGATAACGAAGTGCTCCAAAACTTCCAGGCACTCCCCGACTTTACAAATGTACCCAGTGTATGCGAACTGACACCACAAAACGTGGCCACAGTAAATGCTCGTATTTGGGCGCCACGGTTTACTTTAGGTTTGCAAGGCGCTGACGTTCAAAATATGCATGCACAGGGCAGGCGTGTGTATGTATGGACTCTTGATGTACCCGACAATATCAAAAAGTATATGAATGAAGGCGAATTTGACGGTATTTTATCCAATTATCCATCAGCTGTTGCTTATTTTTATTATGCGAAACAATAAAATCATTACTCTTTTTTTTCTATTGTATTTAACATGTCTGAATGCGCATAGCCAGAACGAACAAGTATCTTTACAGGGAAAGCTAGTAGGTCGCAATTCTCTCGATCTATACTTAAGTGGCGGCTTTGGTTATTATCCTTCTAATGAAGGTGCGCCGGCTTATCTGCAACCAAAAGTATCAAGAATAAATGCTGTTACAACTATCAGGGTGTTTTGGCAACCCAATCATTTGCTGAAAATGGGGTTAGAAACCGGGACTATGACTTTTTACAATTATGAGCTCACAGATTCAGCAGGCAACAAAGGGAGAATAACTTTAAAGGCCACCCCGGTATTGCTCGAGTTTGGCATGACGGTAAAGAGGCGGGTTAGAATAATTGCAGGAACAGGGGTTTACTTTCTGAATACAAAGCTTGATTACGCAGGTCAAACTTCATCGCATAAGGTAAGCATGGGTTGGATGGCTGCAGCTTCCTACACATACCCTCTAACCCGCGACTTGGGATTAGGGGCAGAGGCAAAGTGGCTGTACGCATCCGAAACGACGATTGGAAGTCTTGGCATACAACTGCAATTGGTTTGGAAGTTTTTTAAGTGGTAATATTTAAACAATTATGATTCAAAAAATCCTTTTTCTTTTTATCCTAAGTGTAATGATGAAGAAAGCCAATGCACAATTTGATTCTACTCACATAGCAGAAAAAAATAGAGAAATAGTATTCGCCAGCGATACCCAGGCTCCTATGTGGGTTGAAACATTGTGGCTGAAGGCAAACAATAACAGGGAAGCTACTAAAAGCATCTTCAATCATATTATTCACAAAAATCCTCAATCGGTTTTCTTACTTGGCGACGTTGTTTCTTTAGGTTATAGCAACAAGCAATGGAAACCCATAGATGAAAACCTTGAAACGCTTCGTCACAACGGCGTGAAAGTGTACGCTGTGCTTGGCAATCATGAGGTGATGGGGCAACCTAATAAAGGTCAGCAAAAATTTCAGCAGCGATTTCCTGACCACAACAAAACCGGTTACGTTAAGATAGTTGACTCCATCGCTGTTATCATGCTCAATTCTAACTTTAATCAACTTTCAAATCTGGAAAATCGCGAGCAGGTCAATTGGTATAAAAATACCCTTGATAAGTTAGATGCAGATTCATCCGTACAATTTATCATTACCGGCTGTCATCATTCTCCATACACAAACAGCAAGATCGTTGGTTGTTCCAAACCGGTACAAGAGAAATTTGTACCGTATTACCTGCATTCAACAAAGAGCAGGCTTTTTCTGTCAGGTCACTGCCACAATTTCGAACATTACAAAATACAGGGCAAAGACTTTATGGTAATTGGCGGCGGAGGAGGCTTACACCAGCCTTTAAAAAAAGGCGACGGATCACTTCCCGATTTGTCATACGATTACAAGCCCATGTTCCATTACCTTACAGTAAAGGTGGTTAACAATGAATTGCATGTACAATCCATTGCACTCGAAGCCGACAATAAAAGCTTTACAGACGGTTTAACTTTCAATATAGCACATGAAAAGCCTGAAACCATCGCCAAAAACAATTAGTTCGCAGGTTTATCTTGGGTATCACTATCGCTAATCAGTTGCCAATCCCTGCTACTTTATTTATCACTAACAATATCGTCACCTTAAACGCATTAAAAGGTGAGCACCGCTATTTTTAACGATGCCCATATTTTCAATATGGCATTTGTTCGAGCTGGAGGAACAATAAAATTCGCCGTCGCAAATACTTTTCGTTAAGTACGGGAAACAAAAAACCAACCAGAACGGATTGGGTTTAAATAAATATGCTTGACCCGCCAACGGCAGGGGCAGATACCTAGTCTCTCCGCCGAGTCGGACAGGCCAGGACTGAGGTCTTTACCAGTGCTACTATCAAGCTTTTCCTACCGTTTCCCCTTTCAATTGTCATACCCACAAAGCCCCCATTGTCTTCCCTACCATTGTCATCCCGACGAAGGAGGGATCCAACTCACCTCTCTCCCTTTACGCTTACACCACTAATACCAATTATAGGTATTATTTAGTCCAAAAAGAGTTCAAAAAAATATAGTCAAAACCACAGGTTTTTTTTATACTATCTTTTGTAAATATTTGAATAGCATTTGTAATGAATTCGCTAACCTGTTCAAGGCTATGGTGCAGTTTGTTTGAAAA
>JANMZN010000478.1:0-5450 GCA_031383285.1 Segetibacter sp. | reverse complement strand
CATAAAAATGCCATTGGATAAGCTTTTAGGCAAGATAATAGGTGAAAATTGGTTAGTGAAAAAAGAATATTATGCTGATAAAAAGGCAACACAAGCCATTAATAATTTGCCGAGGACAAAAGAAATAAAAATCAAGGAATCGTATGAAAATGTTCCACATTGGATTTAGAGTAGGGCTCTTTAAATTAAAAAATAATAATATTGGATCTAATTCTACTTTGACAAACTTGAATAGTTATAAATTCAGAAAGTTAAATATTTAAATAACAGATATTTAATTAGTTTATATCATGGAATAATAGTATATTTACGTATGTAAGCACTAAAGAAAATCCTTCGGGTAAAGTAAGCAAATTATCTGCTATTGAGCAAAGGTTCAATAGGTTTTTTGCAAATAAAACATTTATATTCAAGACTAAAACGGGCAAATGCTATGATAAAGCGATATATTACATCAAAGCATTATACACGACTGAAAAGTCTCATAGGAATATCGAAAAAATGACAGATGGACATCCAAAAGAGGATTATTACAAGATTCAACACTTTATTAGTGAATCACCTTGGAGTGCTGAGGATGCCATGTCTGATGCAGCAAAAGATGTAAACCAGCTATTTGAAGGCAGAAAACATGTGGCCTTGGTAATTGATGAATCTGGTGAGGAAAAAAAAGGTATTGAGTCGGTTGGCGTGGGGCATCAATATTGTGGCAATCTTGGTAAAACATGTAATTGTCAGGTGGCAGTTTACGGAGCATTAGCTTCTGAGAATATGGTCAGTATCGTTGACACAAGGCTATATTTACCAAAAAGCTGGACAGACGATGCTGAAAGATGTGACAAAGTTGGCATACCTAACTACAAGCGAGATTTCAAAACAAAGCCAGAATTGGCACTTGAAATCATCAAAGCACAGCGAGCTGCCAGTATAAGATTCGACTGGATTAATGCAGATGGGCTTTATGGGCATGACCTGAAATTCTTGAATGCCCTTGAGGAATTAAATGAACTGTATGTGATTGATATTCACAACAATAAAAGTATTTTTTTAGAATCATTTGAATTAGAACTAAAAGAGAAAAAAGCAGGCAAGGGAAGAACGCCATCAAGATTATTACCCAATAAAAAGTCAATCAATGCGGATGTACACATCGCAAGTTTAAGTGAAAAAGATTGGCAAAAAGTAGCCTTAAGAAATGGTACAAAAGGGGTATTAGCGGTTGAGGCCTACATGCAACAAGTATTTGTGTTTGACGAATTAAGAAATAAATGCTCTCCTAAGTTACTGATTGTCAGTAGAGAAAAGAATAGCAAAGGCAAGTGGGAGTATAAATATGCCTTTTCAAATGCAAAAGATGGAGAATATACATTAGAACAATTGGCATTCATGCTTTGCCATAGGTTTTGGGTAGAACACGCCTTCAGAGAAGCAAAACAGGAGCTAGGCATGACCGACTATCAGGTGAGAGGTTGGTTGGCTTGGCACCATCATATAGCATTGGTAATGATGGCAATGGCATTTAGTTTGAGTGAAAAAATAACGCAAAAAGAAGAAATGCCTTTACTTTCGGCCAGTGATATAAGGTTAGTTTTAATCAATAAATTTGCCCAAACCTCAAAAGCAAAATTCTCGATTGAAGAGCAAATAAGAATAAGGCATCAGGAAAGAAAAAATGATATAATAAATCGATATAAACGAAATGGACAAATTGAACAATTACAAGTTTAGTAAGTTTGTCAAAGTAGAATTAAAATCAAGAATTTTTGGATTCCTGTTTTTTGAATATTCCCTCTAATTATTGAATTTATTCTTTCTTTTGTTTCACCTTTGAAGGCTACCCCGTTTTTAGCATTTTCAAACAATAGTTGTATTTTTTTCATTTCTGTTAAATCAAAAAAATGTTCCCCAAAACTATCAATTCTAAATTGAATTACAATTGAAGCTGGTTTTTTAGGGCTATTGTTTTGATAAAAACTATCTTCGGCTCTAAACCAATGGGGCAAATTAGATCCAATTAATATCAAATCATCTTCAAAATATTCTGAGGTATGATAACCAATCACTTTTTTTCCATATCCACCATCACAAAGCACAATTTCAAATTCTTCATGAAAATGAAGAGGTGTTTCAAAAAATGGTGATTCAAATCTTTCATACAAATAGGACGAATCTTTACTTACCGTAAGTTTTTGTAATAGTGGTTTCATAAAATATCAATAAAGTACAAGAATACTATAATTTTGTGTTATTATTTGCATTTTTTTTAGTATAAATTTGAACATTATTTGAATATTGCTTAATTCTAATACTTTTTTTGCAAATGTTAGAAAACAAAAAAATTGTAATAATTGGAGGAACTTCTGGTTTGGGCTTTTCTGCAGCTAAAGCGTTTGTAAAAAATGGGGCAAAAGTAGTTGTAGTAGGTAGAAATCCGGACAATTGTTTGTCTTCAGAGATTGCTATAGGAGAAAATGTTAAAGCTATTATTGGTGATGCATCTATTCCTAAAACCGCAATTAATGCTATTGATATTTGTATGGCCGAGTTTGGCGGTTTCGACGGATTGTATCATGTGGCGGGTGGCAGCGGGCGAAAATTTGGAGATGGTCCTCTGCATAAACTAACATTAAAAGGATGGAATAAAACTTTTGAGCTAAATTTAACGAGTTTGATGCTTTCTAATCAGGCAGCTATAAAGAAATTTTTAGAATTAGAGCAAGCAGGAACCATATTAAACATGAGTTCTGTTTTGGGTTTTTCACCTTCTCCTCATTTTTTTGTTACTCACGCTTATGCCGCCGCTAAATCTGCTGTTATAGGTTTTACAAAATCATTGGCAGCCTATTATGCTAAAGATAATATTAGAATTAATATGCTAGCCCCTGCTTTGGTTGCCACGCCTATGTCTGAACGTGCAAGTAAAGATGAGCTAATAATGAATTTTATTAAAACTAAACAACCTTTAGATGGAGGAAGAAATGGGAAGCCCGAAGATTTAGACGGTGCAGCAGTATATTTTATGTCTGATGCTTCAAATTTTACTACAGGGCAAACACTTTATGTGGATGGTGGGTGGGAAGTCTCTGAAGGTCAATATTAAAAAAAATTGTATTCAATGGAATTTTGTGAAACGCTATTTTTTTATTCTGAATTGCTCTTGGGTCAATTGTTTTTTTGTAAAAATGTTTGAGATCAAAGACTTAAATAACCAAAATCACTATTAATCAATGAAAACTGCTATAGGAATAGATTTAGGAGGAACTAATGTTAAAGGGGTTTTGATGAATGAATCTGGTGAAATTTTATATAAACATTTTATTCCAACCAAAGACGATTCTGAAGGTAAATGGAAAGTCAATGTGCTTGCAATGGCAAAATATTTAGAAGAGGCAAGTAAAGAAAGAATAGATATTATTGGCTTATCTGCCCCTGGATTGGCGTGTGAAACTAATAAATGTATAGCCCATCTGCCAAATAGGCTATTGGGTTTAGAAAATTTTATATGGGAAGAGTATTTCAAAACAAGAACTTTTGTATTGAATGATGCCCATGCCGCACTTATGGCTGAAACAAATTATGGGGCAATAAAAGGCTATAAAAATGCAATATTATTGACATTAGGCACTGGTGTAGGAGGGGGGATTTTGATTAATGGAGAACTATATCAAGGATTAAACCAGATGGCGGGTCATTTAGGTCACATAAGTTTAAATACTTCCAATGATGAGATTAGTATTTTAGGTATTCCAGGAAGCTTGGAATATGCATTAGGCAATTATTCTATAGAAAAAAGATCTATGGGCAAGTTTAATTCTACTAATGAATTAATTAATGCTTATAAACTAAATGATACTTTCGCAAAATGGCTTTGGCTAGATTCTATCAGAAAATTAAGTATTTCTTTAGCTTCATTGATTAATGTTTTTTCTCCAGAAATCATTGTTTTAAGTGGTGGAATTACCTTGGCAGGAGACGTACTTTTTGAACCATTATATGATTTTGTAGATATGTATGAATTTAGGCCAAAGGGGAAAAAGACTAAAATTGAAAAGGCTCATTTTGATGACCTTTCGGGGGCAATCGGGGCAGCAGCATTTGCATTTAGTAAAATATAATTTTTCGAAACACTTAATTAATAATGTAAAACAAAAGCAGAAAATTAGATATTTTCTAAAGAGTATTAATTTTTTTTAGCATAAAAGAAAAAATAGATTTAGAATTTTTTTTTAAATAAGAATAACAAAAATATATAATGTCATACACGCAAGAGTATTTAGAAAAATGCCAAAAGATGTTAGAAACCGTAGGGTCTCAGGAGAGCCAAATTCTTGAAGTTGCTAAGATCTTTGCGAATTCAATATTGGCAGGCAGAATGGTGCATGTTTTTGGAAGTGGACATAGTAGAATTATGGTGGAAGAAATGTGGCCAAGGTATGGTTCATTTCCAGGTTTTAATCCAATTGTGGAGCTTTCTCTCACTTTTCATAATCTTGTAGTAGGTGCTAATGGCCAAAGACAAGCCATGTTTCTAGAAAATGTACCAGGTTTAGCGGAGCAAATCATCCGAAATTTTGATGTTAATGATCAAGATAGTGCATTGATAATTTCGTCCTCGGGTTGCAATGTGGTGCCTATTGAAATGGCTGAAATATTTAATCAAAAAGGGCTTAAAGTAATAGGGTTAAATACGAAATTGCATTCACAAGCTAGTATTAGCAAACGGAAAGACGGTAAAAAACTGCAAGATTTTTGTGATATTGTTTTAGATTCTGGAGCTCCTCTTGGTGATGCTATGATAAAAATTAAGGACTTGGAAACACCAGTCTCGCCGGGATCTACTATTGGTTCTTGTTTAATCATAAATTCAATAAAAGCAGAAGTTGCAAATTTATTAACAGAAGCTGGAAAGCCACCAAAAGTGCTTACAGCCGGTGCTTTGGTAGGAGCAGAGAAAGCGGCAGAATTGTTTCAAGGGGCATATGATGAGCACGCTCATAGAATTTCTAAAATGTACAAATCGGTTGGAATTGAAAGTTATGTATCCAAAAGCAATGCTTAAAATGAATTAAAGGTGATTGGTTTCTTATAAGAAAATTGCGAATCTAGTTTAGATATAATCTTAAAAAAAATAAACAAATTTTATAATAATAAATATGCAAGCAATTCCGATTAAAACTACCATAGTGGGCTCTTGGCCTTTTCCAAGTTGGTTAGAATATGCGTCACAAAATTTGGAGCAATTTGGTAAAGCGGATGTAAATGAAATGATAGAAGATGCCGTTGTAAATGCCATACATGATCAAGTTTCGGCTGGATTAGATGTCATTTCTGACGGTGAACAAACGCGGCTTGATTTCTATCATTTCATTTACATCTGCTTTACCAAATTGCTCCAAATTTTGTGACGCATATTCTAACCAACTTGGAAAAGGCCAAGAGCCCACTATGGT
>JANMZN010000477.1:0-1977 GCA_031383285.1 Segetibacter sp. | reverse complement strand
TTGGTGAAGAACACCAACAGCGGAGAAAAGCAACGACTGTTTTGTCTTTCCGATCCGCCGCGGTGGAGAGGAAACCCAATGCGATGTGGGACTCCTCCTGCGTCGGAGTGACAAAGGGAAGGTCGGAGTGACAAAGGGAAGGTCGGAATTAACAAGGGAAGTTGCGCTTTTGCAGGTGTTCTTCACCTGCAAACTGCCGTACAAAACAGGCTGTTGGTGAAGAACACCAACAGCGGCGAAAAAACAAAATTTTTGTTCAAACAATCATTCATAAACCAAAAAAAATCAAAACTATGCCAAACAGTTTTTTAGGTACAGTAACTGCCATACCCTACCCGGGTAGGTTAATCGTAATGGGGGAGAAGGACAAACAAATAGTAACAGCCGTGCAGCAACGCCTCAACAAGATAGGCTGTGGTCCTGTAAAAGAAGACGGCGATTTTGGTCTTAAAACACAGGCCGCCGTTAAAATGTTTCAAGGGCGTTTTCCTGACCACAATGGAAACCCGCTAATAGTAGATGGAAAAATTGGTTCTATCAGTTGGAGTGTTTTATTTGGTAAATCATCGGTAAGCGAAACCACCAAAGCAGGTTCACCGTACATAAAGGCAGTCATTGATTTTGCCACCACGCAAATAGGTCAAATGGAAAAACCCCTTGGCAGCAACAGAGGACCGATGGTGGACAAATACCTAAAGGCAGTAGGCCTTAACCCTGCTAGTGACAGCTATGCATGGTGTGTGGCATTTACCCACTATTGCTACAAGGCAGCAGCCGAGGCTATGGGGCGCAGCAATCCACATATTATGACCGCAGGGGTACTAGACCATTGGGCAAAAGCTGCTACCAAAGCAGGAGTAGTGCGCATCACTAGTCAAAAAGCAATAGCCGATCCTACCTTGGTGCAGCCGGGTTCGTTGTTCATTATGGACTTTGGTAGCGGGCTGGGTCACTCGGGTATGGTCACCGCTGTGTCGGGAGGTTTTCTTACCACCATAGAAGGCAATACCAACGATGATGGATCGAGAAATGGTATCGGCGTTTTTAAAAGGACTACCCGAAAAATCAATTCGATTAACAAAGGGTTTATTAATTATAGTGGGGTGTAAAATATTAAATTATTGAACGCCTTTGCAGGTGTTCTGCACCTGCAAACTTTCTTACTTAACAGGCTGTTGGTGAAGAATACTAACGTTTTCGAAACAAAACAGGGACTCAGACTAGTGTACAAAAGCAATACAATAATGACCCTGCATTCACTAAATATAAAACCTAAAACTTTTAAAAGATAACAATTATGAAACCGAAATTATCTTTAAAAACAATTTTACTTCTTGGACTATTTATAGCAATAAAAGCAAATGTACATTCTCAGAATTGCGATTTAAACGCAACTGAAAATAGAAGGACTCAGGTTTTGAATATGACAAAGCCGTATTCATTTATAGTTCAAATGACAATGAAAAGGGGAAAAAGTTATAATGGAACAGCATTCTTAATTCATCCAAGAGTTTTATTAACAGCAGGGCATAATCTAAGGAAGAGAAATAGCATTTTTACTACAAGGGTAAAAAGCCTAACACTGCGTTTTGGAGCTACAACTAAGAATACAAGTTTATATAGTACAAGTTTTGCAACTACACAGTTTGAGAATATTTATACCAATCCAAACTTTAATGCCGACTACAGTATTGGCAAAGACTATGGAATAGTTATTCTACCTGACGATAACGCATACAATCAAGTTGGTGGATATTTTAAGATTGTAATTTTTGATTCGCTATCAATAAAAAATAAATTTATTCATATTGGAGGCTATCCAGGTGATAGGCCATTTTGTACACAATGGCAAGACTCTACATCTAATTACTTTTTATTCAAAAATTATATGCATTACGATTTTGCAACAGAACACGGAGCAAGTGGTGCACCAATTTGGTACAGTGAAAATAATGAAAATAAAGTATTTGGAATCCA
>JANMZN010000473.1:0-2351 GCA_031383285.1 Segetibacter sp. | reverse complement strand
AACTTTTGTGGAACTGGACCATAAGGCAACTTGCGATATTTTGCACCAGTTAAATGTTCTTCATACAACTCATAATAATTGAAGTCGGAAAAATAAAGCAGCTTGTAAAGCACCGTTTCACCAACATTCGGTTTGCCAGCACAGCGTTCAAGAATATACAACAACACATTTTTAAACTTGCTGACTTGCAATGACGGAACTGAAATTCGTTCATCTGCCTTCTTTGATTTTGTTTCGGCTTTGGCTTCCAAATCTTGATTAGCAGAAAAATCTTTAGATACAAAATCATCTAAGGAAAATCCTAACACCATAGAAAATCGTTGAAATTCCAGCACATCAACAGTTCTGTTTCCCAACTCTATTTGAGCCAAAGATGGTCTTGAAATCTTGACACTTTTCGCCAAATCTTCTTGAGACAACCCCTTCATTTTACGAAGTTCAGTTATCCTTTGACCTATTTGCTTTTGTGACAGTTGTATGTTCATATCAATTTTTTATTACAGTTCAAAGGGACAAAAATAGGCATTGTTTCAAAACAAAACAAATACTTGTTCTAATTCCAGAACCCTACTGCCCAACGTACCAAGTCAGGCACATGTCTTGTCCTGAAATAGGTTTACACACAAAAGCCAACCTTGCAAAAGAGCCTGCCTTGTTCTTGCCTTTGTTTGTGCTAGAAAAATGACTAATCAGGCTACGTAGGCGTACCTCACCTGCAAACCCGGCATAACCTAAAAGCTGTTGGTGAAGAATACACCAACCACGGCGCAAAGTTTTGAATAATAAAAGGGCGGAATATGGTAAACAAATTGTGATTTCCATGTCACTACAATTGGGCAGTGAATATGGCAGTAGCTTCTCTGATAAGAATATCCGGAGAATGATGCAGTTTGCTGTTGCTTTTCCTGATGAACAAATTGTCGCATCGGCGATCCGACAATTGAGTTGGACACATTTTACGCTTTTATTACCTTTAAAACAGCCAATGCAACGGGAGTTTTATGCCGAAATGTGCCGGGTAGAAAAATGGTCCGTGAAAACACTGCGAGCAAAAATAAATGGCATGTTGTACGAACGTACTGCCATTAGCAAAAAGCCGGAAAAACTAATTCAACAAGAAATAAAAACATTAAGGGAAGAGGATAAACTTTCAATAATAAATCCACTAGAGTTTGCTTGATCTTTTCCCCCTTGCTCTTTTTTTACAATTCTTCTGCCCGCTCAAAATAGGTCTGAAACATAATTGCATTTACAGATTTGGAAACACCTATCTGAGCTTCCTTTGTCAGTATGATAAAACGATGGGGCTTTATTTTTCTATTAATATGGTAAGGTTTTTTAGGGGGAAGACACACGGCGCAATGGGTGGATTTGCAGGTGAAGAACACCTGCAAAGGCGGAAAATTCAAAATGTTAGCTTTTTAATCGTTATTTTTACGACACCTTTTTTGTAAATTTACCGAGTGAAAAAAGACAAAAAAATATTGATTGATATTGAAATTGATAAGCTAACCAATTCTATAGAAAACACGGTATCTGGCGACATTTTTGACACGGAGGTTATTCAACTTTTGAGCAAAGACACAAAGCAAATCAAAAAAGCAGAATGGCAATTTAATTGGCAAGAACAACTAAAACTTACAGACCGACAAATTTACAAACTTGTTATCAAGAACAATCCCAAAATAATTCAAGGTCTCATAAGTTTAACCGACCGAGGAGACCATTTTTATATGCACTTGATTGAAAGTGCAAAGTTCAATAAAAGTAAGACTAAAATTTATGTAGGTGTACCAGGAAACTTAGTTGCTTTTGCATGTAAGCTATCTTTTGATAACGGATATGATGGTTATTTAGCTTTTGACGCTAAGACTGCTTTAATAAAACATTATCAAGAAACACTTTTTGCAACTCATTTTCGTGGAACAAAAATGACGATTGAAACCCCGGCAGCAAACAGACTAATTAACCGATATTTTAAAACTTAAATAAAATGGGACTAATAAAAGAACCAAAAAATGTTGACTTTACTGTTATTGACAAACAATGGACAGAAAACGAGCGAAAGGAATTTAGTGCTTTTATAAAATTGCGTAAAGAACAACGGAAACGAAAACAAGTTCAAATTAAGACGACAACTCGTAGTAAAGTCTCAAACTAACTGAAACTATCTGGTTAGCGAGGATAGCAAGAACGCACAATAACCCGGGTTTGTCTTGTCCTGAAATAGGTTTACACTAAAAAGTGTAAAACATGGACAAAAAAATCATTCAAAAAGCAGGTAAATATTTTACCGAAGACGAGAAACACAAAATCATTCAGGAGTTGATTTCGACCCAAAGAACTAAAGC
>JANMZN010000472.1:0-5134 GCA_031383285.1 Segetibacter sp. | reverse complement strand
AAAATCAAAACAGAGAAATTATGGAAGAATTATTACCGAAAACAAAATACATTTGTAAACTCAATTCAGGATTAAAAATGAACTGTAAACTAATAGCAGGATTAACTAACTAAACTGTAAACTTTTTTTAGGACGAGTCACATACAATACTTTGCCCACACGACCAACGCACCAAGTCAGGCACATGTCTTGCCAACGCACAGCTCACACACCCCAGCTGACGGAATTCTTATCGGCTTCAACTAAATACATCAGCAAATAACAATACTCAACACCAAAGCCCACCCACCACCCCACAAGTGGACAGTTGGCAATTTGACATCGACAATTGCAACAAACAACATTATAAAACTTAACTTAGCGACCTTATAAATTACAAGACCAAAACAGAATGAGTTTAATAGATACAGGCATTGAAAAAGGACTAATAAAATTTGACGAAGAGAAAAACTTCATCACTTATATCCATCAAAATAAAAAAAGGAGTTATAACAACCCCGAAGAAAAGGTACAAGCTGAAACTTTTTTATCACTTGTACTCAATTACGGCTATCCAGTAAACCGTATTCAGCAATTTGTTTCAGTGCAAATGGGTTCTGAAACCAAAGAAGCCGACATAATTGTTTATGGAGACGATGAATGCGAAGACACTTACATTTTGGTGGAGTGCAAGAAAGAAGAAATTACCGACCAACAATTTAAAATAGCAGTTGACCAGGCTTACAGTTATTGTGTAGCAGAAGGCGGCAAATACGTTTGGACAACTTCAAAAATAATCAATGAGTATTACGAAGTACCAAAAGAAAGACCAAGAAGCAGGATTTCAATTCCCGATATCCCACAATTTGGTGTAAACAAACTTGCACCGTACAAATATGTGAAAGGCGGTTTTTTACAATCCGAAGGAGATGATGAAATAATCAATTTAGTTTCCGAGCCTGACCCAAATACAAAACAGAAATTCTTTGACCTTGAAGTAGTAAGTGAAAATGAATTGACCAAAATTTTCATACAAGCACACCAAGCACTTTGGGGTGGTGGCGAAAGAAATCCAAGCGAAGCATTTGACGAATTAGACAAACTCATATTCTGTAAAATTTGGGATGAAAAACACCCAAGAAAAATTGGGCAGCCTTACGAGTTCCAACTTTTTAGAGACGAAAAGCCCGAAGATTTATTAGAACGAGTAAAAAAAATATATGCAGTTGGCGAAAAAGAAGCACCAGAAGTTTTTACAGACGGTATAAAACTTACAGCAAATGAAACGCTGACAATTGTAAAATATTTTCAACGAATAAACCTTAATAAAACTGACCTTGACAGCAAAGGCAAAGCCTTTGAAACTTTTATGGGCAGCTTCTTCCGTGGCGACTTTGGACAATACTTTACACCAAGACCAATTGTAAAATTTATTGTTGACTGCTTACCAATTACCCACAAATCAAGAGTATTGGATACCAGTTGCGGTAGTGGCGGTTTTTTATTACACGCCTTAGACAAAGTAAGGGAACAAGCCGACCATTTTTATAACATCAAGCAAGAACCAGTACAACACAAAGAGCATTGGCACAACTTTGCAGAAAAGAATTTATTTGGTATTGAAATAAATACACAGATTGCAAGAACCGCCAAAATGAATATGATTATTCACGATGACGGACATACAAACGTAATTGCATCGGACGGACTTTTGAGTGATGTGGATATGCAAGCCAAATCGGGCAACAAACAATTTATTTACGGCACTTTTGATTTCATAATAACAAATCCACCTTTCGGCAGCAGTATTAAGCAAACCGAAAAGGCTTATATGAACCAATACAATTTAGCCATTAAAGAAGTGGATTGGCTAAATACAACTGCAAGCGGCAAAGTCGCTTTGAGAGACAGCCAAAGCACCGAAGTTTTATTTATGGAGCAATGCCATAAGTTTTTAACCGAACACGGTTATTTGGCAGTTGTAATTCCTGACGGCATTCTTACCAACAGCAGTTTGCAATATGTGAGAGATAACATTGAAGAAATGTATCGTATTGTTGCGGTTGTATCTATGCCTCAAACAGCTTTTAGTGCAACAGGTGCAGGTGTAAAAAGTTCGGTGTTGTTTTTACGCAAACACAAAGACAAACAGACCGAAAAAATAAGCAACAAGAAAACAAAACTGAAAGAACAAGTAAAAGCAGACAGTAAATATATTGCCACCGTAGAAATGTGGGAGAAAGAAAAAATTGCTGCTATTAAAACTTTGGAGGACGAAGCCAAAAAGAAAAACCCCAAAGCAAACAAAAAGGAAATTACAGAAATAATACAAGCTGATAAATCGGCTGTACAATCTGCCTTTACCGACAAAGTCAATTTGTTTAAAGAAGAACTTACTGAAAAATATTTTTTAGCCAAACAAACTGCTTTAGACGACTACCCTATTTTTATGGCAATAGCCGAAGATATTGGTTATGACGCAACAGGACGAAACACCAACAACAACGAACTAACCGAAATAGGAATTGAATTAGCCAAGTTTATTACTCACATTAACAAGACCGAAAAGTAATAATGGAAAATACAAATATTATCATATACCAAACCGAAGACGGAAATACAAAAATTGAAACCCGTTTAGAGGATGAAACCGTTTGGCTAACTATTGACCAAATGGCTGAACTATTTCAAAAATCACGTTCAACAATAAATGAGCACATTTTAAACATTTATGAGGAAAAAGAGCTTGATAATGAACTTTCTATGAGAAAAATCGGAAATTCCGATTTTTCTACCAAGCCCACCAATTATTACAATCTTGATGTAATCATTTCTGTAGGCTACCGAGTAAAAAGCCAGCAAGGCACAAAGTTTCGCCAATGGGCTACTGCCAGATTAAGAGAATACATTGTAAAAGGGTTTACAATGAATGATGATTTGCTGAAACAGGCAGGTGGCGGTAATTATTTTGAAGAATTATTGGCACGTATCCGTGATATACGTTCTTCTGAAAAAGTGTTTTGGAGAAAAGTGTTAGATATTTATGCTACCAGCATTGATTACGATGCCAAGTTAGAAATATCCATTCAGTTCTTTCAAACGGTGCAAAATAAGATGCATTGGGCAGCACACGGACACACAGCAGCCGAAATTATTTATCAACGTATTGATGCAAAAAAGCCAAACCTTGGCTTAACACATATTAAAGGAACTAAACCTACAAAGCAGGAAACTGAAATAGCCAAAAACTATTTGAATGAAGACGAACTAAATGTGCTGAACAGAATGGTAACAGCTTATTTAGAATTGGCAGAGTTACAAGCACTAAACCGTAAGCCAATGTATATGAAAGATTGGATTGAACGCTTAGATGATTTTGTAAGAATGACAGGCAATAATATTTTACAAAATGCAGGAACAGTAAGCCACCAGCAAGCCTTAAAAAAGGCAAATGTGGAGTATGAAAAATACAAAGAGCAAACAAAAAACGAACTATCCGAAGCAGAAAAACACTTTGTAAAACAAATAGAAAATACTGCAAAAAAACTAAACCCTAAGAAGCCTAAAAAGTAATGAGCAGCTATTCTATTTCACCGAAACTAAAATCAAACCGAGTTTTCATTTTGCAAAAAAGCGAATTGGAAAAACGATTTGACCCTTTCTTTTACGTTCCTGAACTTTTGGAACTTGAAAAGAAAGTATTAGCCAAAAAGCCAAGGAAATTAAGAGATTACGTTTTGAGTGTTTCAAGTGGTGCAACACCAAAGACAACAGAAAGTGAAAAATATTATGCAGAAAAAGAAAACGGTATACCGTTTTTAAGAGTACAAAACCTTTCGCCAACAGGCGTTTTAGAGTTTGACGATTGCAAATACATCAACGAAGAAACACACAAAGGAATGTTGAAACGTAGCCAAGTTTCAGCAGGTGATTTGTTGGTAAAAATTACAGGTGTTGGGCGAATGGCAATTGCATCAGTTGCACCCGAAGGTTTTGAAGGAAATATTAATCAACACGTTTGCGTAATAAAAACAGGAAGCCGAGAAATTAGCGAAACACTTGCAGCATTTCTTAATTCAGACATTGGCGAAAAATTAGCAAGCCGTAGAAGTGCAGGCGGAACAAGACCAGCATTAGATTATCCAGCATTGCTTTCTATTCCAATAATAGAAGACAAAAGGATTTTAGAAATTACCAATAAAGTAATTGAGCAAAAACAAAAGAACGAAGCAAAAGCAGAAAAACTTTTAGCAAGCATTGATGATTATTTGTTGAAAGAGTTGGATATTACTTTACCAACGCCTTCAGAAAACACTTTGAAAAATAGAATTTTTATTAAAAAATTTAAAGACATCAATGGAAGTAGATTTGACCCACAATATTATTTGGAGCAGGTTCTTATCAAAAATCCCATCAAGCTTTCAAAACTTGTGAACATTAAAGGTGGCAAAAGAATTCCTTTAGGCGAATATTATTCAAATGAAGTTACTGAGTATAGATATTTACGAGTAGATAATATTAAAGATTTTGGGCAAGTTGATTGGGCTAATCTTAAATACATTTCTAAAGACATTTTTGATTTTCTTATAAGATATCAAATACAAAAAGATGATGTAATTATTTCTATTGCAGGAACTGTTGGAAAAATAGTTTGTATTAATGAAGCCGTTGAGAATGTTATTCTAACAGAAAATTGTGCAAAGCTTATCATTAAGAATAAATCTCAACTATTACCCGAATTTTTACAAATTTTATTAGAACTTTCAACAACAAAGTTGCAAGTAAGATTAAGCTATATTCAAACTACTATTCCCAAATTAGGTATTGACAAAATTGAGCAGATAATATTGCCAAGTATTCCACCGCTTGACAAACAAAAAGAAATAGCAAATCATATAACAGACATACGACAACAAGCACAGCAACTAAAAGACAAAACAAAAGAGCTATTGAAGAAAGCAAGTGAGGAAATAGAAAAGTCACTGCTTACTTAGCCCACACACCAAGTCAAGGCTTTGTCTTGTCCTGAAATAGGTTTACACTAAAAAGTGTAAAACATGGACAAAAAAATCATTCAAAAAGCAGGTAAATATTTTACCGAAGACGAGAAACACAAAATCATTCAGGAGTTGATTTCGACCCAAAGAACTAAAGC
>JANMZN010000425.1:0-1571 GCA_031383285.1 Segetibacter sp. | reverse complement strand
GCATTATAGTGGGGGCATTGCCACGCTTTTTTCGATCTTTTTTCAAGTGGGTATATGGATTAGGGCAGGAATAGCGGCTATTTATTTTTATATAAAAAACAGCTTGTTTTCTAACAACCAAAAGCAAACTATTCCCACTCGACACTATGCCATCATTGGTAATGCAGAAGAAAAAGCATCAGTTCATAACATTTTTGCAAAAGCGGGAATAAAGCTTGGATCATCAACAACAATTGCTACTGATGTAAGTGCAACGGAAATGGCAGTAAAACTCAACTTATTGCTTAAAAATAATCCGCAGCAAGTGCTCATATTTTGTCAGGGTCAAAAGAATTGGGAATTTATTATCAAGGTATTAAAGCGACTTTCTGTTCCATTTTCAGCCAGTTTTCATGCAAAAAATTCGCACAGTATTGTTGGCAGCCAGTCAAAAAATAAAAGTGGTGAAGTGATAGCCGAACAATAGTTTAATTTAGCAGTTGGTTGGTCTACATCGTGGTTTTGTTCAATTCGGCTATATGCTTTTCATTTTTGATTAGTTTCGCACATTAAAATTCAACAAGTTACATGGCTATATTCGATATCAAACTTCCTGCACGGCTGGCAAAAGCGCTTCGGCTTCCTGAAAACAACCTCAGGCAGCAGCAGGTAAGAGTGATTAAGAAGTTGATGCGAAAAGCCCGATTTACAGAATTTGGCCAACACTTCCGCTTTGATGAAATATTGTTAAGCAAAAATCCTGTAGACAAGTTTCGCGAATTGGTGCCCGTTTACGATTACAATAAGATTTACAAAGATTGGTGGCATAAAACCTTGGAGAACAAGCCGGATATTTGTTGGCCAGGAAAAATCAAGTATTATGCACTCAGTAGCGGTACGAGTGAATCTTCCAGCAAGTACATACCCGTGACCAATGACCTGCTAAGAGGCAACAAAATGGTCATGATTAAACAATTGCTATCGCTGCGTACCTACCAGGATATACCAGTAATGTCCATTGGCAAAGGTTGGTTGACCATAGGCGGAAGCACCCACCTTCAAAAGCAAAAAGGATATTTTTCGGGAGACCTAAGTGGCATTACCCAATTAAAGGCACCTTTTTGGTTTCAACCATTTTATAAGCCCGGGAAAAAAATAGCCCGAAACAGAGATTGGGATAAAAGAATAAATGAGATAGTGGAAAAAGCACCGGAGTGGGATATCGGCTTTATCGTTGGTGTGCCTGCCTGGATACAGCTTACCATGGAGAAAATAATAGAAAGACACAAGGTAAAAACCATTCATGATATATGGCCAAACCTCGCATTTTTTGTACATGGTGGTGTGGCATTTGAGCCGTATAAAAAAGGATTTGAAAAATTATTGGCTAAGCCTTTGATTTATATAGAAACCTATCTGGCAAGCGAAGGATTTATTGCATTTCAGGATCGGCAACACGCCACGGGCATGCGGTTAGTAACTTCCGAACACATCTTTCATGAGTTTATTCCATTTGATCAAAATAATTTTGATGAAGATGGAAATGTAGTAGCGAACCCTGAAGTATTGATGATAGATGAGGTGGAGGAAGG
>JANMZN010000422.1:0-8852 GCA_031383285.1 Segetibacter sp. | reverse complement strand
TGCACCACAGTTACAGGTAAGCAACGCCATCAGGATGATAGAGAAATATGGCACGGATGCAATGCTGTGCAGCGTTTGCAAGAAAGCAAAACTGAACCTGATGTATGTAATAGATGTAACTAAAGACGGCAAACAAGTGCTAAGGGAATAGCGCATTGTTTTTGAACAATGAAAATGCAGCTGTTTTTTTTGACAACGTTGACAGACGTAATGGATGTGGTATGTTTAAACAAATATAAATGATCTAAAAAAACCGGTAAAAATGCAACAAACATCAATCTATGCATACAACAGACATCTCAATTAAGGCTTAGCAAACATAAAGTGCAGCACCCAACCTTCTGGATGGCTAACAGTACACATCCTGACTACAAAAAAGTCAGCTACTTTGAACCCTACAAGCACACCGGGTGCGGTCAACATGGACTAGAACAAAAAGCACCGACAGTCCCTAATTATCGGAGCAGTATTTTGGTACTTTTCGTCAACTCCACTTAATGTTGGGCGAAGGTTTTTTATGTTTGTATAATTTCTTTAAGGAGTTCTTCCGTCGAAATAAGTTTGGCCCAATGCTGTTTTCTGAGGCCCCTAGCTAATTCTTTATCTCCTGTCCATAGTTTGCCTCGTATATGTTCAGTCAAAGCAACGAATTCTGTATCGTCAATATCTATGCTGTTCGTTAATTTTTCAGATTTTATGAATAGAGATTTAGGAATTAATTCAACGTTAATAAAACTAATTCTGGATGTTATTAAATTAACAGCTTTGTGAAGATCAACTTCTGAATATTTCGACAGCTTCTTTAGTTTATTCCAATGCTCTGCTAGTTCTGTCACAAGTTGATTGGTTGAATAGAAATTCAATTTAGATTTGGGCTGTAAAATTATTTTTGAAATTTTGCTATTTGAATTAAGTATCGCACTGAATGCAATATTTGTGTCAACGACTACTCTCATAGTCCTATTTTTCGTTTTGTTTTTGCCCAGCGCCCTTTCTTTATTTTTTTAACCAATGCATCAACATCTTTCTGACTGGCTTTAGATTTTAGGGAGACTTCTTTAAATGCAAAGAGGTCCGCAATTTGTTGCAAATCTTTTAATTTGGTCGATAAAGGCAAGCGAAATACAACTTCGTCGGATGTTCTTTCTATAATCATTTTGTTCTTTTTCTAAAAGTACGAAAAAATCTGATTTTGTCAATGAGGTGCCTTAAACTTGAGCACAACGACAGTATGTGAAAAAACCACAGCGTACAACAAATATACACATGCCTTTGCAAATCCACAACTGAACAGGAAACTCTGTTTCATCTTTTTTATGCAGTACATACAAGGCACCAACCGCCGTTGTTAGCGGTTCTACAACAACAGCTTACATAGGTCTACAAAATGCTCAGGTTTCCAGGTTAAAGAACCCTCGAATACTGCACAAAATGAAGGCACTCCACTAGCCAAAATTCAACAGGGTAAACAACCAGACAAATCCATAAGGGTATTTAGTGGACGGTTATATTTCTTGACCGTTGGGCAAAACAAAACTTTAGTTATTATGTACAGTGCTTTTTACGTGCTTCATCATCGCTTAAAGTGTCTAACTATCAATATGATTAGTGCCACATATATCAAAATAATTGGTATGGCATAATACCATTTTTGAGGTAATTTTTGTTGTCTGTTAATTTTGTTTTTTATGTCTTCAATGATATGTGTCGGAATTAGGTTTATTGTAAATTTTATGAGTAATGGCACAATTATTAAGTCATCTAATAGCCCAAGAACCGGTATAAAGTCTGGAATTAAATCTATTGGACTTAATAAATAGCCAACTGTTAAGCCTGCAAATATTTTTGCAATAATTGGTGTTCGCTTGTCGAATAAAGCATAATAAAGCGGAACAATTTCTTGCTTTAATTTTCTAACAATTTGTTTTAGCTTGTCAAACATTACAAATTGATCTTAAAACCACCATTAATAATAATTCCGTCAGTCGGTGTGTAAACTTCTCTAAATTGAGGGTTTTGAATTGTGCCTGAATACAAAGTTTCCCACCGAGATTGTCGCTTGTCTAAAAAGTTTTCAAAGTTTGCAAAAGCACTAATGTGTTTGTTCAATTTATATTCTCCCGAAATACCCATTACCCAATAATCTCTCACATTTTCGCCAATGGTAAGCCGTTGTTTTCCTGTATAAAATAATTCGTAAGCAATTTTCAATTTGTTTTCCAATTCATACATTAAGCTTGTGTAAAGTCGGTGTTTTGATGTCAGTGGATTTATTGTTGAGTTACCGTTGAAATTCCTGTTTGCATCTATATAAGTGTAACCAAGGTATAGAGCGATATCGTCATAACGCAATTTAAAATTTGTTTCAAAGCCTTTGGTGTCAATATTTCCATTGGCATTTATAAACGAATAATTGTTACCTGAAATTTGATTCAATATAATAGGGTTATTTATTTTGGTATAAAAAAACATTTGATTGAAGGATAAAATTATATTGTCAAATATGGTTGTTTTATAGTTGATGTCAGCATTCAAGCCAAAAGATTTCTCAGCATCGATTTTTGAAAAGTCAAGAGGCATCAAATTTTGAAAAGCAATTTCTTCGGTTTCTTCCGAAAAAATTGTAGGTGTTTTGTAGCCCAACCCACCACCAAATCTTGATGTTAGTTTTTCATTTATTTTGTACAATAATGATAAACGAGGTAATACAAAAACTTTGTTTCTGTTGCTAAAATCAAAACGTATTCCACTTTCAACAATAATATTTTCTGAACATTTCAAATTGTTTTGAGCAAAAAAACCAAAGACAGCATTTGAATAATCTAATTTATTGGCACCTAATTTAGCTTGTTTAAAATTATCTGACACCAAATTTGCACCCAGGTTCCACTCTGATTTTTCGTTTGGTATAAGATAGTTTGCTTCGCTAAAAGTGGCTACTTGTTTTCCCTCGAAATTATAAGCTGCGTTCTCAATTTTACGATTAAAATAACCAATACTATTTTTGAGTTTCAAGATGTTTTTGTTGGTAAACGTTTTCTCAAATTTTGTTTGGGTTGAAAAACGGTTTGTTGTATTGGTTTCAAAAAACGTATGTGTGGCATTGGTTTTAGTGTTAATCACTTGCATATCGCCACCTGTACGCTTTTCAAACCCGGCATTTAAGCCAATACTAAAAGTGGTTTTGCTGTTGTGATAATAAAAAAATTTTGGATTTATTGTATATCTCTCAAATTTTGGAATGTCCGAAAAGCCGTCATTATTAGCATCGTATGCTTTTTGAAAATTGCCGGATGCAAAAATTGTCAAACCTGTTTTTTTGTATCCCCTTGAATAAAACCCACTCAAATCCAAAGCACTTGTTTGATTTATGTTTGTTAAAAATGAAACCTCCCTTTTGTTGGTTGGTTCTTTTGTAATTAAATTTATTAAACCTGCAATTGCTCCTCCACCATAAAGTGTAGAAGTAGAGCCTTTAATAACTTCGGCTCTTTTTAAATTTAAAGGTGGAATTTGTAAAATGCTTAATCCTCCTGCAAAGCCTGAATACAAGGGAAATCCGTCTTGTAATAGCTGGGTGTATTTTCCGTCTAAACCTTGTATGCGTATGCTTGCATTTGCTGAAACTTGTGAAGTTTGTTGGGTTTGAATACCTGTACTTTCGGTAAGCAACAATTTTATATTGCTTGGTTGCATTACCGCTTTTTCATTTAATTCATCACCACTTATTGTTTCAATTCGGGTAGGAATATTTTTAATATTTCTACTACTTCGTGTAGTAGAAACAATTTCAACCTCGTCTAATTCGCTGGTAAACTTTTCTAATAAAATAGCAATAGTATCATTTTGTGGAAAAGAAATGTCTAATTCTTTTTTCTGGTAACCAACTGACTGAAAAATGATTGTTTTTTTTCCAGTAGGAATATTTTTTAGTTCTGCAAATCCTTTTTCGTCTGATGTGCTACCATTTTGAGTGCCTTTTAAAAATACGGTAATGCCAATTAAAGGCTCATTGGTTTTGTCGTCCTTGATAGTGGCTTTGAGATTATTTTGTGCCATAACAGCTTGGTAGGTAAATATGCCAAAAGTTATGAAGAATAAATACTTCATTGTTAGATTGTTTTGAATTAATTTATTGATTTTTTTGTGCGCTAAAAATTTATCAAAAATCAAATTCGCCAAACGGAATGAAGTATTGTTAATTTACGATTTTGTAAACGATAGAATTGTAAACGAACGCTTGGATAATTTTCAGATTTATATGAAAACGAATGGTTTACAAAACAGATATTGGGAACTGAAAAAATATGAGATGAAGTTTCATTGTCCTTTTTACCTTGTTCAAAGGTTACTTTCTCAATAATTTGTTCTTTGCTTTCAATATAAGTGTCGAATTCGTCAAAGAAAGTATTTTGAATGCCATAAGCATTGACTTCTAATGCAGAAATCAAATAAAAGAAAGTCAGCAAGCTAAATACTATATGTTTTGTCAAATTTTTCACTGTTAAAATATACTATTCTTTTTTATGTTTTGTTTTGGCGCTGAATGTTGCACTTTACGCTACAATTACAGCCTACGACAGTATGTGAAAAAACCACAGCGTACAACAAATATACACATGCCTTTGCAAATCCACAACTGAACTAGAACATTGCTTCATACACTTATGCAGTACATACAAGGCACAATCCACCATTGTTAGAGGTTCTTCAATAACAGTTTACATAGGTGTACAAAATGCTCAGGTTTTTAGGTTAAAGAACCATTGAATACTGCACAAAATACAAGCACTCCACTCGCCAAAATGAACAGGGTAAAAAACCCGACAAATCCATAAGAGCAGTTAGTGACAGGTTTCATTTCTTGCCCGTTGGGCAAAACAAAACCTTAGTAATTGGCTGCTGCTTTATTTGAAAATTCTTTTATCAAATGGAAAATTTTCTGTCAATATAATTTTGATTTTTTTAAAATCGGGATGATTAGGATTTATTAATAAGTTATAATCTCCTTGTGTAACTGCGGAAGGAATTTGTAATACGCAGTATTTATTTTCTGCAATAAACTGGTCTCCGATTGCCTGAGTGGTAGAAGGATGAGGGAAAGTATTCCAATCCGTAGGTAAATCTGTTGAGTTTAGTTTAAGCAACGAAATGTCATCTGGAATATGAATAGTTACCATCATATAGTCACTCGGCAATGTCGCTAAGCTGAAATGAACCGCAACTTCTGCCATAGCTAAAGAGCGATTATGTGCGGTATAAATAATTTCAACGCCAATAGAGTTCCATCTTGCCCCTTTAATAGCAGCACCTTTACCGGATAAAGTCGAGGCGTAGATTTGTTTAGATAATCTATAAACTTCCATTAAACTAAAATTCCGTAATTAATTCTTGTTAATTCGCTTATTACTAATTCCTTTCCATATGAGTCTTTTAAAAGCTCTAATGGCTTAAACCTACCTAATGAATAATTTGGTGTTTCTAACCATAGTTTAAACTTTTCCATCTCTCCAAATACATCAAGCCCAACTTTAGTAACTTCAGACATTTCAATTATTTTTTCTGATTGAATGGATTTAAAACTTTTTGAAGTTTGCTTATATCTATGTAAGGATTTTCTGGATATATCTAAAAAGTCTGCCCAATTATCTTCAGAAAAAGGTGTAAAGTTTTGTATCAAATTAAAAAGGGAATATGGAACACCTTCCCTGATTACGAAAATCATCAGCATTTTATTCGACAGAAAGTCAGAATAAGTAATGTCCTTTTTAGTAGAGATAAATGCTTTGTCAAAACTTGAACGTTTGACTATATTTGAAATCTCTTTGTCAAGCTTATTGGTAATATTTGCTGAAATTGTTGCCATAATTGTTTGCTTTAGACATTTGTCCACAAATTTAAGACAAATTTCCGTAAGTTCAATGTTTTTTTGTTAAACGCTGTGGTAAAGGCTTTGAGCATGCAGGGTGTCGCACAAAATTGCAGGCAACAACAGTCTCATAAAAACCACCGTCATCAAACAAATATTTTCATGGGTATTTATTATAAAAGCGATGGCTGGATTTACTTTATACACTTATGCAGTACATACAAGGCACCAACCGTCGTTGTTAGCGGTTCTTCAACAACATCTTACATAGGTGTACAAAATGCTCAGGTTTCCAGGTTAAAGAACCCTCGAATACTGCACAAAATATAGGCACTCAACTTGAGAAAATCAATTGGGTAAATTACCCTACAAATCTATAAGAACACTTACTGCACGGCTACCGAAGCGATGTTATATTTTTATAATTTCTACTCGTCTATTTTTTGCTTTTCCGGCTTCTGTTTTATTGTCGTCAATTGGTTTTGTTTGTCCCCAACCTTTAGAAGAAAGTCGTGATTTATTAATGGCTTTTGAAATAATTGCATTCATTAGAGCTTTGCCTCTATTTTCTGAAAGTATTTGATTCGATTGAGAATTTCCAACATTGTCTGTATGACCTTCGATACTTATTTTAAGTGTCGGATTTAATTTTAGCATCTCTATTATTTGGTCAATAATATTTTGTGATTCAGGTTTTATGTCTGACTTTCCTGTTTCAAAGTTGATGTAAAGGGCAATGTGTCCATCAGTATTAAGTGCTGTTAAAATGTCATTGGATGTTAATTCTTGTTTCATTAATTCAATCTGAAGAATGGTGAGATAGTAAAAATCATTATTGCCGTCACCGCCTGTTTCTATTTTTACCCAAACTTCAGCATTATTTTTAACTATTTTAAAAGTTCCTAAACCTTCACCTGCATTTAGAAATAATGTTTCACCGCCTATTTTCTTTGCAGCAGCTTCATAATTCCTTAGAATTTGCAATGCACTTGGCTTTGATTGTCCAGATTCAGTATTGAAGTCATAGCGTATCAGCGTTTTCGTTCCTTCTTTAGAAATTATTTTAGAACCGCCTGAAGCCAGATTAAATTCCACAGCGTCAAAATTAGTAGTGGATTCAGACCTTAAATAATTTGTCATCCTGTTTGGAAACATAGGATGGTCTTTGGTTCCTTCTGCATCTTGTTGAGCAAATGTTGTAGTCAGCGATGTAGCAATTAAAGCTATTATTAAAATTATTTTTTTCATATTTCTTGATGTTTATTAATTAATAAAAATTTAATATAAGTGCTGAGCGGTTGAAATAATATCGCATAACGACGAACAGGGCTTTGTGCTGCTGGAGAAATAATGCTTGTCCAGTCCGGTACTGAAGCCCAATAAAGAAATAAAAGTACAAGTTAACAACTAAAAGCCCAACAGCATTACGTCAAGCCTGGATGCAGTACAGTAGCGATTTACAGCCGATTTTTCTTCCGTCTGCCCCAGTAGTGCAAAACCCCTTGTTCGTTCGTTTTTCTGTTTTAATAAAATATTTTTTTTAGATTTTAAATAAAACCAAAAAGAACTATTATATTTTAAACTATTTGATAGCTAATAGTTCTACCATTTCAATGATGGGGTCTTTTGCTAGAAGAGTTGAAGCATTTGCCATTAATGCAGCTGCTATCGGTCCGCTCAGATGATCCTTACGTCCTTCTTCTGTTTCAAAAGTATCAAATATTCCAAAAGTAGAAGGCCCAATTTTTAAGGCGTACCATCTAACCGTACCAGGCTCTCCTTCTGCAAGTGGCAATGCAGATTTTAAAAACTCCAGTACTTCATTTTCTTTGCCTGCTTTTGCTTCGACTCTAGCAAGAATTGCAAATTTTTCCATGATTTTGTATTTAGTTTAATTAAATAAATCCAACGAAAGTTAATTCGATTTTGTTCAAAAAAAAAATTAATTAGCTTCTACTTGTCGTTTGTGAGATAATTTGTGACTTCGGGAATTGTTTTTCATTATATCTGTCAACGTTTGTGTTTATATCAAAATTAAAAGGTCGCAATAATGAAATTAATTTGAAAGAAGATGATTTTGAAAATGACGCACAGCGATCCGATTTGTGTTACAAGATGTAATATAGCAAAAAAATAATAGTATTAAAAATCAACTTTTTAAAGTTATTCATTTTATATTGTCGTTAGGACAATCCGATTTTTTCCGCCTTTGTTAGTATTATCGCCATCAAGCAGTTTGGCGATAATAACAACGGCAAAGGCGCAAATGTTTATAACATAAAACAAAATTCAATTTACCGATGCCAACGGCATCAAATGATTATAGAAAATGATTGATGAAAGACATTCGACCCCATTGGGGTCGAATACATTTCAACATGACCGTTTTCTATAAACATATAACCCCACTGGGGTTTTTAGAAACGATGCCAACTGCATCAAATGTTTTGTTATGCTGAGGTCTTCTTTCAAAGCCTTGCGTGGTAGCAATAGACCCCATCTTAGGTAAACAGCGAAGGGTCCCTTGTAGGAAATCCTCGTTGACGAAAATTTTAACCTCCTTTGAGTGCTTAGCACCAACAAAAAACATAAAAACAATAATAATTAGTTTTACAATGGTGACAAATGATAATAATTATTGACATTTACTTGCTTTAAAAAGAATAACGCTGATATTCGGGATGAATTTGTTCTGGATATTTTAATAACTCAACTGACGAATGACACTTTATACAAAACTGCAACAAGCCCGTACCGAAGAAGATGTAAAAGATGCGTACATAAAAACATTGGGCTTAAAAAGCTATAGCAAAAACCTGATAGACATACAAACAAAGGAAATATGGTTTGAAGCAAAAGATGGGTACAACAAAAGCACTTACCAAATGTTTACTCAATTGCTGCACTATGTACAGCAGGCTTTGGACAAAGGCGAAACCATTCCTCCGTTTTTATGTGTAATAGATACCAAGAAGGCAGCCAT
>JANMZN010000418.1:0-2176 GCA_031383285.1 Segetibacter sp. | reverse complement strand
CTGCAACGCATCGCCCAAAAAGCACTGCCCACCTATAATACCATCAAAGAAAAAATAACACAGGCCACTTGCATAGGGGCAGATGAAACAGGCATAAACATTAATGGCAAAAATCATTGGGCATGGACATGGCAAAACAATCCCCTTACCTATACTGTATGTGCCGCCAGCAGGGGTTTTAAAACTATACAGGCAGTTTTTGAAATGTTAGACCAATGGCTGCTATATTCTATAAATGAACGGCATTAAAAATCTAAAAAACTACAGAAAAAACTGTTAGCCAAACAGGAGTGTATCCTTTGTTTTTTACTACAATCAAATGTAGCTCCCGATAACAATGGCTTAGAGAGAGCCATCAGAAATATTAAGGCAAAACAAAAAATATCAGGTCAATTTAAAACGCTTGAAAGCGCAAACGTATTCACCATCATTAGATCCGTTATTGATACTACCGTAAAAAATGGAAATAACGTTTTGAACGCATTGCATCTTATCCATACTTTTGGAACTTAATAGTTACAATTTGTTATATCGTTTGCATAAATTTCAACCTCAAAATAAAAAAAAGGATGCCAAATAGCACCCTCTTTTAGAATATTTGCAAACTTTATTTAAGCGTTATGCTAATGCTGCTGCCATAGCTGCTTTGCGAATGATGTTCAGTGCCGCACCTGCTTTAAACCATTCTATCTGCTGTTCATTATAGGTATGATTCACTGCTATCTTCTCAGATGTTCCATCTGAGTGATTTATATTTAAATGAAGCGAAACGCCGGGAGTAAAAGTGGTAAGACCTTCTATATCAAAAATGTCATCTTCTAATATTTTATCGTAGTCTTCTTTGTTAGAAAATGTTAGTGCCAACATTCCTTGTTTCTTAAGATTGGTTTCATGAATACGTGCAAATGATTTTACCAGAATAGCTCTAACACCTAAAAAACGCGGCTCCATTGCTGCATGTTCCCTTGAAGAGCCTTCTCCATAGTTCTCGTCCCCTACAACGATACTGCCTATGCCAACAGCTTTATATGCTCTTGCAGTAGCAGGTACAGGACCATACTCGCCATTTAATTGGTTTTTTACTTTGTCAACACTATCGTTAAAAAAGTTTTGTGCACCAATAAGCATATTGTTTGAAATGTTGTCCAAATGACCTCTGAATTTAAGCCATGGACCAGCCATTGATATATGGTCTGTTGTACATTTTCCTCTGGCTTTGATAAGTAATCTCAATCCCTTAAGATCAGAACCTTCCCACTCGGCAAATGGTTCTAATAATTGCAAACGCTGAGAATTTGGATCAACCAATACTTCCACGGCAGATGGATCTTCTGCAGGAGCCTCATAACCTGGATCCTCTACTGAATATCCATGTGGAGGCAATTCATAACCCGTAGGTTCATCCAGTTTTACTTGTTCTCCATTTTCATTTAATAGTGTATCCGTTAAAGGATTAAAAGTAAGATTACCTGCAAGTGCAAATGCTGTTACTATTTCTGGTGAAGCAACAAAGGCATGTGTTCCTGCAAAACTATCATTTCGCTTAGCAAAATTTCTGTTGAAAGAGGTAATGATTGAGTTTTTACGCGTTGGATCATCTATATGCCTAGCCCATTGACCAATACAAGGTCCGCAAGCATTAGCCAAAACGATTCCTCCCATGCTGTCATATGCTTTTAAGAGGCCATCTTTTTCAATAGTATATCTAACCAATTCGCTTCCCGGAGAAATCGTGAATTCAGATTTTGCTTTTAGGTTCTTCTCTACTGCTTGTCGTGCAATTGAAACGGAACGGCTTATGTCTTCATATGAACTATTGGTACAAGAACCAATCAAAGCAACTTCTAGTTTCTCTGGCCAGTTGTTTGCTCTTACGGCTTCAGCAAATCGGCTGATTGGCCAAGCAAGATCTGGCGTATAAGGACCATTTACATGTGGCTCAAGTTCGTCAAGGTTAATTTCTATTAGTTGGTCATAATATTTTGCAGGATCAGCATAAACCTCTACATCTGGACGAAGGTATTCCATGATCTCGTCTGCCATTTGTGCAATATCTGCCCTCTCAGTTGCCTGAAGGTAAGCGCTCATCTTTTGATCATATCCAAAAATGGAAGTAGTGGCACCAATCTCTGCTCCCATATTGCAAATGGTTGCTTTTCCTGTTGCACTTAATGCA
>JANMZN010000413.1:0-18856 GCA_031383285.1 Segetibacter sp. | reverse complement strand
AGAATGAACAAATTAGCGATGCTGTAGCCATAAAACCAATCAAAACCTCGGTAAAAATTGCATGGGACCGCTCTGCAGAATATACAGTTTCATGGGGCGGTGTAAAATTTGCAGCCAAGGGCGACACCTTTTTCTTTGGTAACAAAAGGAATGCCTTGGTGGCCACACCGCTTTCCAATGGCGACTATAATGGCTTTAAGTTTCTACTTTCTCCAGATGAAAAAATATTTGGAGCAGGCGAAAGGGCTCTTCCCCTTGATCGTAGAGGATACAAGTTAAACCTCTATAACAATCCATGGTATGGATACGGAATAGGTGCAGATAATCTAAACTTTTCTGTTCCGTTTATTACTTCTTCTAACAACTATGCCTTGCTTTTTGACAATGCATCCAAAAGCTATCTTGACATTGGTAAAACGGACCTCAATGTATTGGAGTATGGAGCTATGAGTGGCGAACTTAACTTCTATATCATTCAAGCTAATTCTTATGCTGATATTCTTTCTTCTTATCACCAACTTACCGGCAAACAACCTGTACCACCAAGGTGGGCATTGGGCAATTTCCTCAGCAGGTTTGGTTATACAAGTGAAGCCGAAGTAAAAGACATCATGCAAAAAATGAAAACTGCGGCTATTCCTTATGATGCCGTCATTTTTGATCTGTTTTGGTTTGGTGATAGTATAAAAGGTACAATGGGCAACCTAGATTGGGTAAACAAAACAGCATGGCCTGATCCTGCAAGAATGATCAATGATTTTACAAAAGACGGAACCAAAACCATTCTGATCACAGAACCATTTGTAGTCAATACTTCTTCCAATTATGAGGCATCAAAACCATTTAATGCTGTGGATAGTGCAGGAAAGCAATACATTTTGAAGGATTTTTATTTCGGACGTGGTGGACTGATTGACATTTTTAGAAAAGAAAGCCGCGATTGGTTTTGGAGCAAGTATAAACCACAAATGAACAAAGGCGTAGAAGGTTGGTGGGGAGATTTAGGAGAACCAGAAAGGCATCCTTCAGACCTTTACCACAATCTTTCTCAACTTGGCTACAAAAGGCTTTTCAAGGCTGATGAAGTGCACAACATGTATGGTCATTACTGGACCAAAATGTTGTTTGATAAATATGCATCAGAATATCCAGAGAAACGATTGTTCAGCCTAAACAGAAGCGGATTTGCTGGCACTCAACGGTATGGCATATTTCCCTGGACAGGCGATGTTAGCCGAAGCTGGAAAGGATTGCAGGCACAGCTGCCTGTACTGCTTGGAATGAGCATGAGTGGCGTACCTTATGTACATAGTGATGCAGGAGGATTTGCCGGTGGCGAAAAAGACCCTGAACTGTATATCCGATGGTTGCAGTTTGCACAATACACACCCATTTTCAGGCCACATGGAACCGAACTTACAAAAGTAGATACCGCATCTACCAGTTACCCTAGCGAGCCTGCATTGTTTGAAGAGCCTTACCAATCAATGGCTAAACAAGTAGTATTGGATCGTTACGCTTTAATGCCTTATAACTATACTTTGGCGTACAAACAGGCAACAGAAGGAAAACCATTAATCAGCCCGCTGTATTATTATTTTTCAAAAGATACCAATACCTACAATGTACAAGATGAAATGATGTGGGGAGAAAATATACTTGTGGCTCCGGTGTTGGAAAAAGGGACTACAGAAAGGAAAATATTTTTGCCGGCAGGCAAATGGTATAACATTGCAACAAACAAAGTCTCAGAAAGCGGATGGATAACAGAACCTATTACAATGAGTGCTATTCCTGTTTTTGTAAAGGAAGGCAGTTTTATTCCAAGGAATAATAAAACTATAATGAACACTACGACTTATAATACTTCTGATATTACAATTACCTACTACCCTTCCAGGCAATTTTCAACTTATACTTTATTTGATGATGATGGCAATACGAACAAATCAATTGAGAAAAATCTTTTTGAGCTAATCACCTTCGAAACAGATGGCATGAGCAATGAAACTAGCTTTACCATAAGAAGCAATGGCGGAAAGTTTTCAGGAAAACCCAACAGCAGAAAAATTAATTTTAAAGTTCCTGGTATATCTGCAAAACCTGCTGCAATCACCATCAACAATGTTGCAGTTTCTGAGAAGAATGGCAGCAATGATTCTAGTTTTAACTGGGATGAGGATAAGAAATTGCTGACTATTCATTTCAACTTTAATGGAGATACCGTACAGCTAAAATTGCAATAAAAAAAACCCGCACGAAGCGGGTTAAGTAGTTTTACTTTTCATGGCAGCTGATTTATTAAGTCTTCAGCTTTCGGCTTTAAAGTTGATTGTTGGATTAAAACGGGGCTTTACATTTTCGGATATAATCATTGGGTACCGGATATTATAAAACCTCAAGTCCAAAACTAGGTAAGTTAACAATCTATTATGAAGCAATAAAGATTTTAAAATAACCCAATCAGCCACAAAACAAATTTTTAGTCCTCCAAGATGTCAGGCCTTCTTTTTTGGGTCCTTTCTAAAGACTGTTGGTGGCGCCACTCGTCAACTAATTTAGGGTCGCCTGTTAGCAATACATCGGGCACTTTCCACCCCCTAAAATCGGATGGACGTGTATAAACTGGTGGCGCTAATAAGTTATCTTGAAAAGAATCAAACAAAGCAGATGTTTCATTGCTGAGAACGCCAGGAATAAGGCGACCGATGGCATCTACAACTACTGCCGCAGCTAATTCTCCCCCACTCAATACATAGTCTCCAATGGAAAGTTCCATAGTCACATAATGTTGTCTGATCCTTTCATCTATTCCCTTGTAATGACCACAAATAATTAATAAATTCCCTTTTAACGATAACCGGTTGGCTGTTTTTTGGTTAAAAGGTTCTCCATCTGGTGTCATGAAAATAATCTCATCATATTTTACAGTGCGTTGAAGGTCATCTATCGCATTGGCCAGGGGCTCGCACATCATGACCATGCCTGCGCCGCCGCCGAATTGGTAATCATCTACCTGTTTTTGTTTGCTGGTGCTGTAATCTCGCAGGTTAATGACATTAACCTCGAACAACCCTTTATCCTTGGCTCTTTTGAGAATAGAATGCGAAAACGGGCTATCGAGTAAAGCAGGAACAACACATAAAATGTCAACTTTCATTTGGCGAAAATAAGCTGATTATACATCTTCGTTAAAACCATCCAAATTTCTTCGCTCTTTTTTTGTAGGCCGCCCAATTTTACTTTGTCTTTTTCCTGTTTGAAATGAAGCTGCATATGTTTTGTTTACTTCTAAAGATTCAGTGGGAGTAATGTCAATGTAAAAGTTGATTGCTTCTGAGTATTGTACCCTATTTGCAAGTAGACCCGTTACTTTTACCAGCCATTTTCTGGCAGATGTTTTTATTTCATATTCATCACCAATATTGACCATTTTGGATGCCTTTATCGGATCGTTATTCCAACGAACCTTCCCCTTATCGCATGCTTCAGAAGCAAGACTCCTTGTCTTAAAAATCCTGATAGCCCAGAGGTATTTATCAATCCTGAGTTTTTCTTTTATTTCAGCCATAATAATTTTTATTTCAAAATAGATAGTAATAAAAAATCCATGCAACAACATGCTGCATGGATCAACATAATATCAATAAAACTACCCTTTCATCTCTGCAAAAAATTTGTGGAAATAAGGGATGGTCTCAATGCCTTTGTAAAAATTAGCTAACTCATACTTTTCATTTGGACTATGCAAATTGTCGCTATCTAAACCAAAACCTAAAAACACAGTTTTTAATCCAAGTACAGATTCAAACAACGCAGTAATAGGAATGCTTCCTCCACCACGCACAGGAATAGGCGCTTTGCCGAAAGTAGCTTCAATAGCCATTGCTGCTGCCTTATATTCTATGCTATCTACAGGTGTTAAATATGGATCTCCGCCATGATGCTCACTTGCCTTCAGAGAAATATAAGATGGTGCAATCTTATGCAAATGATCTATTACTAACTTAGTAATATCCTCGTGTTTTTGATTAGGTACCAATCTGCAGCTAATCTTTGCAAATGCTTTTGATGGAAGTACAGTTTTAGCACCTTCGCCCTGATAACCACCCCAGATTCCATTTACTTCCAAAGTAGGCCTTATACCAGTTCTTTCGTTGGAAGTATATCCTTTTTCACCCCACAGCGTTTTAACACCCAAATCATCCATGTATTCCTGTTCATCATATGGTGCTTTTGCCATTTCAGCCCTTTCAGATTCGGAAGAATCTAAAACAGCATCATAAAATCCTGGAATAGTAATGTGATTGTTTTCGTCGTGCATACTAGCTATTAATTGGGCTAGTATGGTTATAGGGTTTGCAACTGCTCCTCCATAAACGCCACTATGCAAATCTCTGTTTGGACCAGTCACTTCTACTTCAATATATGAAAGCCCACGAACGCCAACATCTATGGAAGGATTTTCAAGACTTAACATAGCAGTATCACTGATTAAGATAACATCAGCCTTTAGCATTTCCTTTTTCTCTTTGATAAATGAACCGAGATTAGGACTTCCAACCTCTTCCTCACCTTCAATAATAAACTTGAGATTGGTAGAAAGGCTATTTGTCTGAACCATGGTTTCCAAAGCCTTTACATGCATATAGAATTGACCCTTGTCATCGCAAGAACCTCTGGCAAATATTTTTCCATCGATGATGACTGGTTCAAAAGGTCCGCTTTTCCATAGATCAAGTGGATCGGGTGGTTGTACATCATAGTGCCCATAAACCAATACTGTTGGCTTAGAAGCGTCTGTAATTTTTTCGCCATAAACAATAGGATGACCTGCCGTTTCAAATATTTCTACCTTGTCAGCTCCAGCTTCTAACAACCTGGCTTTCACAGCTTCAGCACACTTTATCATATCTGCTTTGTGCTCACTTCTTGCACTTACACTCGGTATTCTTAACAATTCAAGCAACTCCTCCAAAAAACGGTCTTTGTTTCGGTCCTGATAATCTTTCCACGTTTGCATAAAAGCAATAATTAATTTTAAAGAATAATGTTTGACGGCTAAGATACACAGTTATTACAATTGGTAATTTGAAAATCCTTTGATTGTTAACATAATTTGCTGCCCAATCCTATTATCTTTGGACAATAACAGAAAAACAAATACCATGAATAAACAAATTTTCATTTTGGTGGCATTGTGCGGAACTATTCTCTTTTCTAATTGCAAAAAAGAAGATACGCCAGTAGACCCCGGTCCTACAAAAGATTATTTGCCATCAACAGCCGGTTCTACTTTTACTTATAAGTCTGTTTCTGGTGGAGGAACTAATACCTATACATTAACCGTAACGGCAAATGACACAAGTTCCAATTCGAAGACATATAAGATATTGACTAGTACAGACGGAGTCAACAGATATAGAGCTAAAATAGATAATAATTACTACCAATTGGCAGCTTTTGATGGTCTTAACATCCCAAGTTTTGAGGACTTGTATTTAAAGGACAACGCTGCCGTAAATGATACATGGAACGGGGCAGCAACATTTCCAAGCCCACTGGACCCTACCCAAACAATTAATGCTAAATTAGTTTATACAATAATGGAGAAAGGGATCTCTAAAACAGTTGAAGGGAAATCTTATTCTGATGTCATTCATGTGAAACTTGGATTGTCTATTTCGGCGACAATTCCACCAATTCCAGTGCCAATAAATATTGACTTAGGCGGAGGTAATTACTATTACTCTTTAGGTGTAGGTTTGATTAAAAGCGAACTAAACATTAGCAGCTCAAATCCTTTAGTTACATTCCCTCCGTTTAACCTTACGGAGACGCTCACTGCATATTTGATTAAATAAAAGACGTTAATTTTTGAAGAAAGTTTTAAACTTTTTTAAATAATATTCCTGGCAGTTATTACTTTCGGTTTACGATTGAGCCCTCTGCCATCTATCAGCCCTTGCAAATCTCTTACATTTAGAGGTTTTCAGGGGCTGAGCCAATTATAGGATTACCTATTTCAGGCTATGTTTTTGATCAGACAACAGGTTATTCAAAGTCCATTCTACCTTTTGCTCAAAAGGATGCAGCCTTACGGTGCATTCCTTGTTGCTACAAATGCCACAACTAATTGGAAGGCATCCGTCGGTATGTACAAAAAATTCAATGGATTTTCCAAAACCATCTCGAATTAAGTTTGTCAAGTAGTCTATCTCAATGTGCGCTTCATGTAGGTTCAAATACCAGGGAATGGTTATATGGCAATCAATATGCAGCTCTGAGCCATATTTTATTAAGCGCAGGTTATGCATATCAATCCAATTAATTCGACGGTTCTTATTTAAGCTAATAATTATCTCTTTCAGCAACTTCATGTCCTGCTCATCCATAATGCCAGCTAATGACTGCCGAATTATTTTATATCCATTATAAATGATAAAGCATCCCATTACAAAAGCTATGGCTTGATCAAGCCAGTTAAAGCCCGTAAACAATATTATTAATAAGCCCGCAATAATGGCCAACGTAGAGTAGGTATCACTTTGCAAATGCTTGCCGGATGCCTGTAATGCCAGCGACCTGTTTTTATTACCTACCGTAAGACAGATGTAGCCAGCTATATAGTTAAGGACGGCGGTAATACCAACCAAAATCAAACCTGCATCCAGTTTACCAAGGGTAGTTGGCTGAATGATGTTCTTTACTGCTTCGTAAATGATAATGGCACCTGCTGCAACAATCAATGTACCTTCTATAGCAGCAGACACAAATTCTGCTTTGCCGTGACCATAAGGGTGGTCTTCATCACTCGGCTTTGCTGCAATATATAAACTATACAATCCTATAACACCTGCTACTACATTTACAATACTTTCCAAAGCATCTGTAAGAATAGCCAAAGAATGAGTCAGGTAGTATGCTATCAGTTTAATAATAAACAAAACGACCGATAAGGCCGTTATCCATTTCTGAACTTTTAGGTTATAATTTGCAGCGTTCAAGTGATATGCAATTGGTGAAAAAAAATGATGATGATTGGTTCCGTCATAAGCTGGAAATACAATTACATAACTGCAGCATCAAATCTATTACAAACAAACTTCCAGTTTACAACATTCCACCAATTTTTTATGTAGTCAGCTCTTTTATTTTGGTACTTCAGGTAGTAGGCATGTTCCCATACATCCAAACATAACAATGGTACACCGCGCAATTCACTTACATTCATCAAAGGATTATCCTGATTGGGCGTAGATCCTATTTTTAATTTTTTCTCATTTGTAAGCACCAACCAAGCCCATCCACTACCAAAACGTCCTTTTGCAGCTTCAGAAAACTGGGTTTCGAATGCTTCATAAGACCCAAAATCACGGTTAATTGCATTCAACAAATTATTTGAAGGCTTGTCATTATTTGAAGGCTCCATAACTTTCCAGAAAAGCTCGTGGTTGTAGTGCCCTCCTGCATTGTTTCTCATTTTTGCTGAATACTTTGAGATACCTGACAACAAAGTTTCAACCGAAGTAATACCCGTATTTACACCCTCTGCAGCTGTTGCTTCTGCCAGGTTTTTTGCATAGGATGCCGCATGTTTTGTATAATGAATCTCCATTGTTTGCGCATCAATTATTGGCTCCAATTTATTGAACCCATAAGTAAGCGGCTGCTGAGAATACCCCGTGGGCGAAATACCAATTAAAGATTTTGGCAAATTGCAAGAAACAAGCGACGGCAATATTGTAGCAGAGAGTACCAAAGCCGCACTCGCCTTTCCAGTTTGCTGAATAAAATGGCGACGAGAAATATCTTCATTCATGGCTTAGGATTTATGTATTGTTTTTCAATCTATAATTATTCCACATGCGTTTTACTTTATTGTAAACTCTATAATAGTACTCCTGATTAAATAGCTGAGAATCTTGCATGGCTTTATAGGTTAAGAAAAAACCAACAGGCAACAAAATAACACAAGCCATCCACATCCCTAAATAAGCAGGCAGTACCCCACTCTTCACAAATTTTTCTCCGAAAGTATTTAGCAGGTGAAAAATTACGAAAAAAATGACAGCAAAAACGAGAGGAGCCCCCAAACCACCTTTTCTGATAATAGAACCGAGTGGCGCACCTATCAAAAACAATACGATGCAAGCAAAAGCAAGTGTAAACTTTCGGTGCCACTCTATAAGATTTCCTCGCAACTCTTTCAATTTACTTGTGTAATCTTCAACTAAATAATTCAGGTTGTTTTGAATGGTTTTTGCCTGAATCTGCACCTTTTCGTTTACTGACTTCTGAGCGCTAAGCGGAACAATTTGGTCAATATTTTTGATTTTCTTAAAAGTGTAAGGATTAATTTTTAATAATCCGGTATCTGCAAATCTTGCGAAAGTAATATAGGGGTTGATTTCTGTAATGGTTCGTTTTTGGTAATAATCATCCAACTTTGCCAAAGAATCAATCGTCTTGTCTAGTTGCCTTACACTCAACATCCTGAAATTGTCTTTAAATGCACTATCAGAGGTCTTATTCATCTCAAAACTACTTAAATCCAACATCTTTTTGTATTCCTTAAATCCTAGCCTGATAAACTCCGTATTTGTAGTTAACCTGTTTCCTTTTTCTTGATAGCGCCAACCATTTCTTAGGTCAAATTCAAGTTTATTGCCGGGTGCCACTTTCATAACGCCACTTTCAGCTACAATGGCGTAATCCTGCAAGCCATAATTTTTCTCATAAATAACCACGTCTTTAATTGTTGCACCATCCTTTGATTTACTGCCAATTTTAATAACAAAACCATCAATCTTATCGTAAAAAACACCTTCCTTAATATCAAAAGCAGGCTTTGAAACAATAATATCGTACTTGAGCGTATTCAGTTTTAAAGTAGCTACAGGCATGATATTGTTGGCAAAAAGAAAGGAGATTAATGCAATAAAAATTGAAACAAAAAAAAGAGGTCGCATAAACCTCAATAAGGGAATCCCTGCTGATTTAATAGCTACCAACTCAAAACTCTCGCCCAAATTACCAAAGGTCATAATGGAAGAAAGTAGCAAGGCCAATGGCAAAGCTAAAGGAACCCAATTGACGGCTACCAATCCTGTCAAGTAACCAAGTGTGCCTAAATCTAGCCCTTTGCCAACCACATCATCTATGTATAGCCAAAAGAACTGCATAACCAAAACAAAAATGGCGATGAAGAATGTGGCGAAGAATGGGCCAATGAAAGCTTTTATTATAAGTGTATCAAGTTTTTTAAACACCTTGCATACTGTTTATCAAACGCTGGTATAGCGAAGACAGCAAAAATACTATTTTACAGCTATGATCATTTGAATGTTGATAATGCCTTGTATCTATTAACATCATCTTGTAACTAAATTACATCCTTGTGAACCATTCATTATCAAACACAGAACTTCAGTTTGTAACGGATTCTGAAATATTATTTACAAAGAATAGAATTATCAGTAAAGTTTATGATCTATTTGGTGCCGTTGCCCATAACTATCAAATGCAAGTGGATGAATTAAGTCCATTTGCGATTGAAACAGCGGAGGCCAAAATTTCGAAAGGCGAAAATTATAATGGCTTACCTTATGTTATGTTAGATTATCCTAGAAATTTTTCCAAGGAAAATAGTTTTTCTATCCGTAGTTTTTTTTGGTGGGGGAATTTTTTCAGCATTACTATTCATTTATCGGGCAAATATCAACAGCAATTTTCAGAAAAAATCCAACAGGCAATTAGCAAAAAAGTATTTAACGGTTGGTTTATTTGTACATCTGATAATCAATGGGAGCATCATTTTGAACGTTCAAACTATACAATAATAACTGACATCAATATTGCGGATATTGCTACCCTGCCCTTCATAAAAATAGCAAAAAAAATCCCACTAAAAGAGTGGGATAAAGTATATGAATTTTATACTAAAAATTGTGAGTTACTATTAGAAATACTCAGGAACTAAGCGCCAATACGATGAAACAAATCTTTTAATTGATATTCCCATAGTTGGCTTTGGTCTTTTATCTCTTTTTTCTCGGCAAAATCCTTTATCACCAAAATGGTTTGATTTGTCACTTCAGATTTCTCAATTTCAAATTCAAAGTATTCTTCCTTTGGAGAATCTACCCATTGAAATCTTACAAATTTATTTTCCTGCTTTTCAACCAACTTAGCTTTCTGTGAAGAATCCTTCCAATTGAAAGTGAAAATATGTTCTTTACTTTCGTCAACTTTATCAGCAAACCATTCGCCCAAGCCTGCAGGTGTAGATAAAAATTCAAATAAAATATTCGGAGAACACCTAACCGGGTACTCAAGAATATATAGTTGTTTTTTGCTCATAATTTCTATGTTTCCTAAAAATGAAAGTTTGCAATGATATTAACATTAATGAAATAGCCAAAACATTTTTTTTCAACATTACAACATTCGCAGCAAAATAGTTCACTTATGTATCATTAATAAATATTTCCGTAAGAAATCTGCACATCTTTTTTTATTTTTTTTAAAGAAAAAACATGCATAGATTGTACTTTCAATTTCGCTTAGCTACCTACTCAAAACGCCACCTTTTCTATTTTCTAGCCTAAAAATTATGCTTAATGAGTATGCGTCAGATCAAGATTACCAAATCTATTACAAAAAGGGAATCTCAAAGCCTTGAAAAATATCTGCAAGAAATAGGAAAACTTGCCCTTACTTCTCCAGAAGAAGAAGTAATTCTAGCAGAAAAAATAAGGCATGGGGATCAGGAAGCACTTGAAAAGCTTACAAAAGCTAACTTAAGATTTGTAGTTTCAGTTGCAAAACAATACCAGAACCAAGGCCTTACATTACCCGACCTCATTAACGAAGGCAATTTGGGTCTGATTAAAGCTGCTCAACGATTTGATGAGACCAAAGGGTTCAAGTTTATTTCCTACGCTGTTTGGTGGATAAGGCAAAGTATTCTGCAAGCTTTGGCAGAACAAGGCCGCATTGTTCGCCTCCCTCTAAATAAGGTGGGACTAAACAATAGAATAAATAAGACTTTTCAGCAGCTTGAGCAATTATTAGAAAGGGAACCTACTATAGAGGAAATTGCAGAAACCCTCGAAATTTCAAATGGAGAAGTGACCACTGCATTATTAATGAATATAAGACACCTTAGTGTCGATTCGCCAATAGGAGATAGCGAAGATCAAACCCTGATCGATATTTTGGAAAACTTTGATGCGACTAGTGCTGACAATAACCTTGTTCATGACGAATCATTGAAAACCGAAATTAAACGATCACTTGGAACACTGACCGAACGACAAAAAAGTGTAATCTGCTATTTCTATGGCATTGGTATGGATCAACCTTGGAGTCTGGATGATATAGGGTCTCGTTTTTCATTAACAAAAGAGCGGGTAAGACAAATAAAAGATAAGGCAATCATCAAGCTTCGATCAACAACTTGTTGCAAATTTTTAAAACTATATATGGGTTGAATAGATTTGCTGCATAATTAATTTTAACTGAATATATTTGCACCCCAAAGTGAATGCATGCTTTTGTATTCACTTTTTTAATTAAAACAATTACACAATTATAATAGCTGAACAATATGTTTGAAAGTTTAAGTGAGCGGCTCGAAGGTGCATTTAAAAACCTTAAAGGTGAAGCCAAAATAACAGAGTTAAACATTGCTGCTACAGTAAAAGAAATCAGACGTGCGCTGGTAGATGCAGATGTAAACTATAAAATAGCCAAGGAATTTACTGATAAAGTAAAAGACATTGCGCTAGGAACGAAAGTGATCAATGCGGTAAGCCCGGGCCAATTGATGACAAAAATAGTAAAAGATGAACTGGCCCTATTGATGGGTGGAACTGAAAGTGAGTTCAATATTTCAGGCAATCCTGCTGTGATATTGATAGCTGGCCTTCAAGGTAGCGGTAAAACCACTTTCAGTGGCAAATTGGCCAACTATCTTAAAAGCAAAGGAAAGAGCCCCTTACTAGTTGCAGCCGATGTATACAGGCCGGCAGCGATTGACCAGTTAACTGTTTTAGCTGGACAAGTGGGTGTAGATATTTATAGCGAAAGAGAAAATACCAACCCGGTTGAAATTGCACTCAACGCTATAAAAGAAGCGAAATCAAAAAATAAAAATGTTGTTATTATTGATACGGCCGGCCGTTTGGCTATAGATGAGGTCATGATGGCTGAAGTTGCAAACATAAAATCCGCGGTTAAACCAACCGAAATTTTGTTTGTCGTGGATAGCATGACCGGGCAAGATGCTGTTAATACTGCCAAAGCTTTTAATGATAAGCTCGACTTTACGGGAGTTGTATTAACCAAACTAGATGGCGATACTCGTGGGGGTGCGGCATTGTCCATTAAATATACCGTAGAGAAGCCAATCAAATTTGTAAGCAGCGGCGAAAAACTGGATACGCTTGATGTATTCTATCCGGAAAGGATGGCTCAACGGATTTTGGGGATGGGTGATATTACGACACTTGTAGAAAAAGCCCAAGCCCAATACGATGAAGTTGAAGCAAAAAGACTAGAAAAGAAAATCCGTAAGAACCAATTCGATTTTCAGGACTTTTTAGATCAATTGCAGCAGATCAAAAAAATGGGTAACCTAAAAGATTTGATGGCAATGATACCTGGGGTAAGCAAAGCAATTAAAGATGTTGATATAAGCGACGACTCTTTTAAAGGAGTTGAAGCCATTATTAAAAGCATGACCCCATTTGAAAGAAGCAATCCCGATGAAATCAACCTAAATAGAAAACAAAGAATAGCCAAAGGTTCAGGCAAAACCATTGATGAAGTCAATGCTTTCATGAAACAGTTTGAGCAGATGAGACAAATGATGAAGATGATGAATAAAATGCCGGCAGGGATGGGAAAAATGCCGGGTATGAGAAGGTAGGTTTCAGATCAAGATAAAAGCAATCATGAAGTTGTCCAATAGCATCAGGCTCCTCAAAAAAGGTAGCTTATTACAATTTGCTATATAATACCGAAAATCCCAATTCATCTGAGATTAGAAATTGAAAACAAGCAACTTTGAGCAAATATTTCAAAACTTTTTTTGTCTTAATATTTTTTTAGTACAGTTCTCGCTACAGCACTTTGGCAAGGTCTGAATACTTTTGTGTTTGCTTGGGTATTAAACTTCATGCGAATGTTCCGGGTTCAATATTTCACTCAGTCCTTCAAATTCCTATTAGAATAAACTTATTACAATACGAAAAAATGGGAGGATGAAGGCAGGATTTATTAAAGGTTCGGAGTTCATGGATTTAGAAGGATTCCTGTTTGGCTTGGAAGGGAGAAACCTTACAAAGCATCCAATCCTGTAAAAAAATTGGATTCGTTCATTCATTTGAAGTACAGTCCCGACAATCAGAATTTGGACATACAATCATCTAGTTTATTGTATTAACAATCACGCTCTCCGTAGGATTTTATTACGGATTAAAGCAATCATTGTGGCGTCTAACGCTAAACATACTATTGTATGTTTACACTATTATAGTTCAAGGTCACAATCGGCCAAGGCTTCATACAATAATAAAAAAGTATAGATTTTTTCAATCGCCGTAGAAAAATGGAATATTCACTTTTAATGCGACAAACTTAAATCTCATAACAAGTGCTATTGCACCCTTGCAAAACTTTTCGAAAGTCGAAGCCTATGTCTTTTAGCTCCTAATTGATTACGGCTCAAGCCATGTCTTTGCTATTTTACACAAATGAAGTTTTTTCAATTAAATTTGAATTGTTGCTACAGAAGAGATTGAAAGTTAATTAATTTCCTAATTGTACACCCACTTGAAGTTTTAGTCAAAAGAGCTGCTTTATACTGGATAAATTTTAGTAACAACTGTAATTACATCCAAACAAAAAGCCGTCTCTCACATTGCTGTGTAGACGGCTTTTGTATGTACAAAGTATAGAAAATTACTTAATTTCTACTTCAGCACCTGCTTCTTTCAATTTAGAAGCGATATCATCAGCCTCAGCTTTAGATACACCTTCTTTAACTGCTTTAGGAGCACCATCAACTAAATCTTTAGCCTCTTTAAGACCAAGACCTGTTAAGTCTTTAACGATCTTAACAACACCAAGCTTACCAGCTCCAGCGTTGATAAGCATAACATCGAATGCTGTCTTTTCTTCTACAGCAGGAGCAGCAGCGCCACCACCACCAGCAGGACCAGCAACTACAGCAGCAGCTGCAGGCTCGATACCATAAGTATCTTTAAGAATTTTAGCTAATTCGTTAACCTCTTTTACTGTTAGGTTAACCAGTTGTTCTGCGAATGCATTTAAATCTGCCATGTTTTCAAATTTTTTCCGCCTTCATTGCCTGTGCTCCGGCGGAGTTATTAAAAAAATTTGTTTGTTTCAACCGTCAGGCTGGTTGAATATTTTATAAATGAAAAAATCAGAAAATTACACAAAGTGAAAATGTGACCATTTAGTTATTGCGCAATTGCTTCATTTTCACATTAAGCTGTTGCTCTTTCTTCCAAAGTCTTTAACAAACTTGCAAGTTTGGAACCAGCATTCAAGCCGCTGATAACATTCTTTGCAGGTGATTGCAATAAGCCGATGATTTCTCCGATAAGATCATTTTTGCTTTTAAGCGTTTTAAGTGCTTCAAGCTGATCGTCTCCTACAAATACATCTGCATCTATGAAAGCTGCTTTCAGAATGGGCTTAGCTGTTTTAGTTTCTGTTCTGAATGAACTAATGATCATTGCAGGCTCTTTGGCATTCTCGCTAAAAAGCAAAGCAGTCACACCATTTAAGCTATCAAATACACCAGAAAATCTGGCAGAATCAATTGCCTCTAAAGCTTTCTTTATTAAAGTGTTTTTCGCAACTTTCATTTCAACATTCTTGTCAAAACAGATTCTGCGTAATTTGCTAATCTGTGCTACAGAAAGAGATTCTGTATTAGTAATGTAGAAATTATTATACTGGTTGAATTTCCCTTTTAGAACTTCAATCGCTTCTTGTTTTTGTTCTCTGGTCATGTCTAAAATTTTTACCGATACTTAGACCGGATTAGATGAATGTTTTTGTGTCAACGGAAATACCTGGGCTCATTGTGCTAGCCAAACTAATGCCTTTAAGGTAAGTACCTTTAGCAGCAGATGGTTTTAATTTCATAAGCGCCTGAACAAACTCAGTAGCATTTTCAGTCAACTTATTTGGAGCGAAAGATACTCTTCCAATAGAAGCATGAATGATTCCAGACTTGTCTACTTTAAAAGCAATTTTACCGCCCTTAACCTCATTTACGGCAGATGCAACATCGTTTGTAACTGTTCCGGTTTTAGGATTTGGCATTAAGTTTCGAGGACCCAAAATCTTTCCTAATTTACCAATTTTTGGCATTACAGCTGGTGTAGCAATAATTACATCAATATCTGTCCAGCCACCTTCTATTTTAGTAATAAATTCATCTAAACCTATATAGTCTGCACCTGCTTCTTTTGCAGACGCTTCTTTATCGGGTGTGCAAAGCACCAATACTTTCTTTGTTTTACCAGTTCCGTGTGGCAAGGTTACAGTACCACGCACTTGTTGATCAGCTTTCTTAGGATCAACGCCCAAACGAACGTGAACATCTACAGAGCTGTCAAATTTTGTACAGTTAACCTCTTTTACCAATGCAGATGCTTCCGCAAGGGAATAGGTTTTATTCTTATCAACTTTAGCTGCTATAGCTTTTCTTTTTTTAGTAATTCCCATTGTAATTCAGTTTAAATCAGGGTGATTAATTTAGTTTTCCCACGGAGCTTTTCCATCAACAGTTAAGCCCATGCTCCGAGCCGTACCAGCTATCATTCTCATAGCACTTTCTTTGGTAAAACAGTTAAGGTCAGACATTTTATCGGTAGCGATAGCGTCAACCTGGTCCCAACTTACTTTACCAACTTTAGAACGATTAGGCTCTTTTGAACCACTCTGAATTTTAGCTGCTTCCATCAACTGAACTGCAGCAGGAGGAGTTTTGATGACAAACTCAAATGACTTGTCAGTGAAAACTGTAATTAATACCGGGAGAATTTTTCCTGGTTTATCCTGGGTTCTAGCATTAAATTGTTTGCAGAACTCCATGATGTTTAGACCCTTGGAACCTAGTGCAGGTCCGATGGGAGGTGCAGGATTGGCTGAACCGCCTTTCACCTGCAGCTTTACATAGCCTGAGATTTCTTTTGCCATTTTTTGACTTTTTTTGGTGTTAACGTGCAGACATTTATCATCTGCACTCCCAATACAATATTTCTTCTAAAAGAACTTTTTGGGAACGCAAAGGTAGGGGAAAGTAAAATACAAACTACAATTTATTTGCTTCTATTAATCAAATAAGCTGGCCGATGTAATGTTGTAACCGTTGATTAATAAGATACAGAAAGTTAGATATGACATATTAATACCAATCAAATAATATTGGTAAATTTTCATTAAACAATCAACAATGTTTTGTTTTCTTTACTTCTGAATCACTAGCTAATAATGAAATTAATACAGAGAATAGCCTTAAAATATTACCATCTAAAACTAAGCGCTATTGAAACTGTTTCAATAAAAGCTGCTGGGAATAGTGCATTTAAATTGTTTTGTACTCCTTACACCCGAAAAAGAAAACGATATTTACCTGAAGCTTTTCTCAAAGCCAAGAAATTAACCTTTTCATTTCAATCTCACCAAATACATGGCTTTGAATGGATACCTCCAAAAAGCAATGGTGAAAAATTATTGATTTGTCACGGTTTCGACAGTCATTGCTTTAAGTTCGCTTTGTATATAGAGCCATTGATAAAGTCTGGTTATACAATCTATGCCTTTGATGCGCCGGCACATGGTTTGAGCAGTGGAAAACAAATTACAGCTTTACTATATGCTGACCTTATTCTTGAAATAAATAAAAGGTTTGGAAATTTGGATGTTATTTTGGCTCATTCATTTGGATGTATTGCATCAGTACTTGCAATTGAAAAAACAATTATCAAACCCAAAAAACTGATCCTTTTAGCTCCGGCTACGGAAACCACAAGATCAATAATTGATTTTATCAGGCTTCTGAAACTAAGCCCGGCATTGAAAAATGAAATAGAGCAAATAATTATTAAAAAAGGCGAAAAACCATCCTCGTGGTACTCCGTTGCAAGAGTTGTTAAGGACATTCCAATTCCAACACTTTGGGTTCATGACAAATTTGATCCCATTACGCCTTATGAAGATATGAGCTACTTGGAAAAATCAGGTCTGAAGCATATAAAATTTATTATTACAGAACATCTTGGCCATAGCCTTTATAGGAACAGCGATGTATCTCAACAAGTTATTAATTGGCTGGCCGAATAGAAATAAACCTTGCAGTGGTACTATTTCATGACCCCTATCATTTTGCCACTCCAATCAGGGAATAGCAACTTATCGTTGTTAATGTTTAAATGTCTATCTGCAACTTCACTGAATACTGCCCTGAAGTCTGTAGTTACAGCGAGGTCTCTCCCATCTTCAAGATTTTCTATGGCAAGTTGATCTACTCTGCCATGAACCATTCCGCCCATAATATCATTGCCTAAAATAAAATTGCAAGAACCTCGTCCATGATCTGTGCCCCTGGTTCCATTTTGCTTTACCGTACGACCAAACTCTGTCATCGTCATTACAGTAACATCGTCTTGCAAAGCACCGAGATCATTCCAAAAAGCTACCATACTATTAGACAAATCTTCCACATTTCGTGCAAATTGCCCGTTTACTGATCCTTGGTTAAAATGGGTATCCCATCCTGTAGATTCTGCGAAAGCTACTTCTAAACCAACATCAGATTTTATCAATTGAGCTATCTGCTTTAAAGACTTCCCAAGTGGCGATAAAGGATAGCTTACATTATTAGATGGTTTATAACCCTTAGGATTGATTTTTTCCAACATTTTTATGGCATCAAAGCTCTCTTTGCCAGTTTGTTTTAATAAATCTGAAGTTGTTAGATCATAAAGATCTTCAAAACTCTTTGCAGCCATATTTTTAGCACTAGGATTTCCTTTTGTTTGCAAGGAGAAGTCGCTAAGATTGCTTATTGCCAAAGCAGGATGTTCTCCATAAAATGAGCGTGGCAATGATGAGGTAAGGCTAACCGCCTGGAAAGGTGATGCATCATGTCCGAGTAATCCCGCTGCCCTATTCAGCCAACCACTACTTGTTCCTTTGCTAAATGGTGTTCCTGATTCCATATAATCTTGTGCATCAAAGTGAGAACGAGTGCTATTTGGGGAACCTATACCATGAACAATGGCTAATCTTTTTTCTGTAAAAAAGGGCTCAAATGCTTTCATAGAAGGATGCAAACCAAATCGGCCATCCAAATCAATTAGTGAGGCACCTTTGGCATTTTTTTCAGCGGATAAAAAGAGATCAGGCCGGGCAGCCTCTAAATATTTATCTGTGAAGGGTGTTACCGCCATCAATCCATCCATTGCCCCTCTCTGAAATATACATACCAAGATCTTTTTCTTTTTGTAAGGTAAAATAATTTTTTCTGCACCTGCTGCACGGGTCATAAATGGTGGTACTCCGCCTATTCCAATTCCAAATAGGGCAAGACCACCTGACTTAATAAATGAACGACGGGTTACCATAAAAATGTAGATTATTAATTAGATAAAACTATTTCAGATAGTTGAAACCTCATATTAAAACACAAAAAGCCTCACTCACCTTCTTTGAAATTCGGGTGAACCAATAATAATACCTACCACTTGCGATAGCATGGAATTGGTACCTAGCATTTCAGGTTGGTTTCCTTGCCTTCTCCTACCCT
>JANMZN010000396.1:0-10583 GCA_031383285.1 Segetibacter sp. | reverse complement strand
CTTGAATTGATTTTCGATGCATTAGAAATAGTCAGCTGCAGCATAAAAGGCAGTAACAAGCAATCATTATTCATTTTTCAACAAAGAACTAATACGTTGAATAAAAGGAGGTAGAAATACTTCTATTCAATGCAAATGTTTCCTGGCTTCCGATTAGGGCCACATTAATTGAAAACAACCATCCAGCATTTTTAGGTACTGCCTTGGTATTCCGAAAAAATACAAAAAGTGCGAAAGCCGGGAAGACCAAACAAGAAAAATAATTACATACTCACTACTTCACCTACAGCTTTTAAGATAACAATTCAATATTGGAACCCTAATAGAATTTAAAGAAGCGCAAAGAAGTTTTGTAGAAGCAGGCTACAGATTGGTAAACCTGACCTATACTGCTAAGGTGGCCGAGGTAGAACTAAAGCGAATGGCAGGAATGCTACCGCTGTAAGTATAGTTGCTGAATAATGAACACAAGAATCGGGGAACACTACGTTAGCCCTGCCTTTATTATCTTGAAAACAGATGTTACTAAATGCTTTGTTAGGATGTAAGATTGTCGTTTCATCTCGTCTCAACATGCCGCTTCCATCCACAAATACCAGCCCGTAAAAAAATAATATTGCTTTTTAATATTTTGTAATGCGAATTACATATTTTTATAAAAATTATTTCGTTTTTGCATTTTCCTGCATTGTCAACGTAGTTTGTTTAACCGCTGAACACGTAAGCAAAAACAGTTGTATGCTGTGCAAAAACGCTGATACTTTTTTTGAAACAGGAGTGCAGCCACTATGCAAGCGATGTGACTGACTGTAGCTTGGCTGTAAAAAGAATTGAGAAAACTAATTGAGAATAGGGAAGAAACGAATTAGCGGGACAGTTAAATTTTCTATTTGCAACGCTTAAATACCGTTTAGCAATAAGTGGATTGGCCTAACGATAATTCAAAAAGTATTACATTATAACATTAATTATCAATAACTATTTTTTTAGCTAACTTGCGTATTATAACATAAATACTAACGTTAGCGGCAATATAAACTCAGCTATGGATAAAGAAATTGACAACGACAATCGTTTAGACGACATAACTCTTATTAAACATCTTAAGGGAAGAAACAGTATATTTCTAGATGACATAGCAAAAGTCTACAATGCCGTAAAAGACATCTTAAATACTCGTATTCCTCATATTTTCCAAAATTATACACTGCACAATGTTGATCATTCCTTTCGGATTATGGAATATATGAGCAAGATTGTTGGCGACATTAATTCTCTTAATGACTTAGAGATTACAATATTAATTTATTCAGCTTTATTGCATGATATTGGCATGGCAGTAAGTGAGGAAGATTTAGAACTGATTAAAACAGATTCATACCCTCACTCAGATATTAAGTTTTCAGCAATGCTAAAATTTACTGCTGGCAATGAAAATTTAGCTTTACAAGAATATGTCAGGAGAATACATGCAACACTTTCGGCAAAATACATTTTGGCAAATCACAAAGACCAATTTACCATACCAAAATTAAACACACTTAGTTTTTCAAAAGAGTTAGCAAATATTTGTAAAAGTCATACAGAAAATTACGATTGGATTAAACGTAATCTGACAACTTATGAAGTTAGAGGAGATTTCTATTTCAATCCTCAGTTTATCGCAATTGTACTTCGTTTAGCTGATATTCTTGATATTGACAGTAATAGAACCCCATACAATCTATACAAGATAATTGCACCAATGGGATTTAGTGATAATGAATGGAAACAGCATTTTATTATATCCAATAATGAAAAAATAATTCTAAACGAAAAAACTCAACAGAAAAAAATAGTATTTCACGGGAAAGCTACAAACCCAAGTATACATAGAAAACTTTTAACCTACATAGGCTGGGTCGAAAATGAACTTATTAATGGGACAGCTATTTCTAACAATATGCTACCTCAGTACAGACTGTTCTTTGACAATCATCCAGAGATTAACATTCAAACTGAAGGCTACACCTTTTCAGATTACAAAATGACCTTAGATTTTAAGGCAATAAGTTCTTTGCTAATGGGTGAAAAAATCTATGGTAGTAAAACTCTTGGGCTTAGGGAACTAGTACAAAACTCGATGGATTCTTGCCGAGTTCGGCAAGAAATTGAAAAAGCCAAATATGAATTTGGGCAGGAGCCATATAAAGGGAAAATCAAAATCATCCTTGATGAGGAAAAAAATCAAGTGATTATTAAAGATAACGGAACAGGAATGTCACTTGACATTATCAAGAAGCATTTCTTAAACATAGGTCTATCATTTTATAATTCACCAACCTTTCTCCTTAAGGATTATAATTATAAGCCAATAGGCAATTTTGGCATCGGCTTTCTTTCTTGCTTTATGCTGAGTAATGATGTCAAAGTTGTTACAAGGTATTTTAACTCGAAGTATAAATACATAATCGAACTTGAACAAGGAAATGAATACACATCTTTAACTGAACTGGAAGACGTATCATTTGACGGAACAGAAGTACAGTTGGCTTATACTAGCTTTATCAAAATTTTTAAAGACGATATAAAGAACGTTATAGATTTTCTTAACTCATATTTTTTAACTGACGAAGTTGATTTTGAGGTAATTGACAAGTCAAAGCAATGGAAAGTGGAAATTAGCAACCCGCTAAGAAGTACCCAAGAATTGGAAAAGGGATGTATTAAAATTGACCTAGGTAAATACCTGAATGAGATTGAAGGCTATGTAATTTTGAAACCCAAAACCCCATTCGTAAACCATTTTTCTGACCTAAATTTTGACGAGCATGTTTATGTTTATACAGAGTTGGGCGGCATTGAAAAAATTGAAGATTTTTCCTCACTTCAAATTGATGATTATTTAGACGACAAAGAGTTGACATATTTATCAATACCGATTGTTGATGATTCAAACGAAGAAGATTATTTGAATGGCATAAAATTCACAGACGATGATGTGGATGAGGTTATAAGAAAAATGGACAGAGACTTAACTTGGGTATCGGTGCTTTTTAGGAAAGACCTTGCAAAACTGTTAGTTGAAACGACTATTGAATCAGGTGACACAATTTGTGAACAATTCGATTTTAATATGTTGTGTGCCATAGGACATTCTGACTCTTGCTCAACGAAGGCTTTTTTAAAGAAGATAAACTTATTCGAAGGGGAATGTAACAAACTGTACTTACCTTTTGAAGAAAAAGACAAGACATATAACTTTTACTATTATCCCCGAACAAAAGATAAAAGGGAATTGTATATTAGAAATGTTCTTTTAAAAGATTTTCATTATGATATAAGAGTTACAGCATCTATTTTTGAAATTAATTCACTCGTTGTAAATATTTCTTCGAGAAAATTTATTCCTGACATATCTCGTAATAACATTCAGGAAGGACAAGCAGACCTCATAAATTATTTGCTTGGTAAGGCAATTCACAGAGCAATATATGATGTTATGAAAATGGACGCAGGACAAAAAAACACTTTTCAAAAATTTTTGACACACTTCTATTTATCAAAAAGTGAGTTTGATAAATAGAAATACTGCCGCTAATATTGGTGGCTGATGCACAACTAAGTTTTGGAAAAATCTGGTAGTTTTTGAGGTAGCACCAGGCTGTATTTGAGCTATTGGCAACAACAAGATTCGATTGATATTTTGCAATCCTGCTTTAGTATAGACAACCATGTTGGCAAAATGAATTTTAATAGGCCTTTTGCCCAGTTTTTTGCCTTTAGTTCCATTGCTTTTATTATACTTACGTCTTTGTTGCTCCGGAAGTTGAGTAGTTTTTTTAAGATTATAAGCCACTGCTGCCATTAGCATACATTTGTTTGCCTGTTGTAATCCGCGTGTGTTTACCCGTTTTATGGCAAGGTAGTTGGCCAGTGTGCCTATGCCAGGCTCTACGGTGCTGCTTCGCAGCTTTTCCATGCGTTTGGCTTTGGGTGTTTTCATTTCGGTGGACGGAATACTGTTAGGCTTTTTCCGCCGCGGCGGATGTACTTTTAAATCTTTAATGGGAGCAGTTTCAGGTAGGACAAGAAATGAATTCCACACCTGAAGGAATACCTGTTCATTATATGCAACTCTATTGGCGACAGTACTATAATTCGGCAGACATTGAAACTTACCACATTTTCAGCAGTCTATTTTTGTCCAGACACTTACTACTTTCTTGACTAAAACTGGTTTTTACAAACTCAAAAGACCCAACAAGCAAAAAAACAATTTCTACAAAAAAGTACTATTTTTGTCAAAATTTGTCAAGACATAAATTCACAAATGAAAAGCGTAGGAGAATTATTAAGAAAGTTAAGAGAGGAACAAAAACAACTTTTACGGGAAGTTGCGGCAGGTATTGGGATAGACCAAGCCTTACTTAGCAAAATTGAAAGAGGCGAAAGATTGCCTAACAAAGAACAGGTTCTCAAATTTGCTAAATACTTCAAGACTGAAAAAAATGAACTTATTATAGCATGGCTAAGTGACAGGCTGGTTAATGAGTTAGAAGATGAAGATTTAGCTAAAGATGCCTTGAAAATTGCTGAACAAAAAATTGAAAGAAAAAAGATAAAATAACTATGGCGACAAATATAGAAAATCAAAATACTGACCAATCACTATTTGAAAATGGTGCAACATGGCTTCGTGCTGATTTCCATTTGCATACCATAAAGGACAAGGAATTCAAATTTGACGGCAACCCCAATGATTTTTTCAACCAATATATTGATAGGCTAATTGGCGAGAAAATTAATATAGGAATAATTACCAATCATAATAAATTCGACAAAGAAGAATATTCAAATCTGAGAAAGAAAGCACAGAAAGAAAATATTTGGATTCTTCCTGGTGTTGAACTTTCAGTTAATGATGGTTCAAACGGCATTCATTGCTTGATAGTATTTGACAATGAACAATGGCTCACTAATGGAGAAGATTACATAAACCAATTTCTTACATCTGCTTTTGAAGGCATTGCAAATCGTGAAAATGAAAATACACGATGCAAATACAGCCTTGCAGAGACATTAGACAAACTCAATTATCATAGAATAAATGGAAGGAACTCTTTTGTGATAATGGCACACGTTGACCAAGATAGTGGATTCTTCAAAGAGTTGGATGGAGGAAGAATAAAGCAGCTTGCAGAAAATGAAAACTTTAGAAGTTTTGTTTTGGGATTTCAAAAGTTAAGAACTTTTGAAAAGCTTTCCGTTTATAAAGAATGGTTTGATAATAAACTCCCTGCATTGATAGAGGGTTCAGACTGTAAAACTATTGACGGTGTTGGTAAACCACATGAACAAAATGGAAAAGCAAAAAAGACCTTTATAAAAATAGGTGCATTCAACTTTGATGCTTTAATGTATGCTTTACTTGATCCAGAAAACAGGCTATCAGAGGATTATCCAAAAATAGATAAGGCTTATTTAAAATCTATTACATTCACGACAACAAAATGGAAGAATAAAAAAATTTCATTCAATCCGGGAATGAACAATTTTATAGGTATTCGTGGAAGTGGAAAATCTACATTAATAGAAACAGTACGTTATGCGTTAGATATTCCGATTGGGAATAACTCTCATGAACCAAAATACAAAGAACGGTTAGTTCAGAATTTTTTAGGTAGTGGCGGTAAGTTGGAAGTTGAAATGATTGACAGAAATGGCAAGACATATATTTCAGAAAGAATTTATGGCGAATCTCCTACATTATTTGAATTATCAAGTAATGGTGAGAAAGAACTTCAATATAGCCTTAAATCAAGTGCGATAATTAATAAGCCACTTTACTATGGCCAAAAGGATTTATCTGATATTGGTGGAGAAACCTCAACCGAAGATTTAATAAACAAATTAATGGGTGAAAAGTTAAACTCTGTAAGACAAGAAATTGATGAACAATCCTCCAAAGTAATAAACCTTATTGCAGAAATAAGAAAGGTTGATAAACAATTAAGCCAAAAAGAAGAAATTGATGCAAGAAAAGCTGCAATTGAAAAAGATATGAAAATCTTTAAGGAATTAGAGATTGACAAAAAATTAAACAAACAAATTGAGTTTAACAAAGACAGCAATAGACTTGACAGTTTAATTGAATTTGAAGATTCTTTGATTGCGGAAATTGAAAATGTTTATAAAGAATATATTGGGTCTTTCGCAAACCATCTTTCTTATGAATCAAAAGAGAATCTTGAATTATTTAAACAAGTGTATGAGTCATTTACAAAATTTCAACAAGCATTTCAAAGCCTTGCTGAAATTGTAAAGATGCTGCAAACTGAAAAAGGAAATCTTGAAAAACTAAGAAAGACTTTTGAAGAGAAATACGAAGAATTAAAAGAGGAATTTTCGGAAATAAAAAGAACTATAAACCTTCCAAATATTGAAGCAGACACTTATGTAAAGCTCTCTAAAGATTTTGACTTGCAAAATGCAAAACTTAATGAAATTAAAAAATTAAGAGAAAGAAAATTAGCGCTTAGGAAAAGCCTTGCACAATCGTTGACACAATTGCGTACTCTTTGGCATAAAGAATTTGGTTTAGTTCAAGAGGAAATAGAGAAATTAAATAAAGACCAATCAGCTATTCAAATAGAAATAGAGTTTAAAGGAAATAAGGACAGGTTTAAAGAATTTCTCAAAGGATATGTAAGAGGTAGCGGACTTAGAGATGCTTTAATTGGTGATATTGCGGATACCTATCCTGACTTAATTGAAATTTATAACGACTTTGCGGTTGAAGGAAGTAATATTAATACTTTATGCTCTGGAGGCAATAATTTGCAAAATTTCAAGTCTAAATTTGTGGAGAATATTAATGAGTTTCTAACATACAGAATTCCTGACAAGTTTACAATATTTTATAAAGGACGGCGATTAGATGAACATTCATTAGGGCAAAGAGCATCAGCTTTAATAATTTTCATTTTAACCTTAAAGGAAAATGATTTAATAATTATTGATCAACCAGAAGATGATTTGGATAATCAGACAATATACCTTGATGTAATTACAGAGTTAAAAAAACTAAAGGGTCAAACGCAATTTATATTCGCTACACATAATCCTAATATTCCAGTTTTAGGAGATTGTGAACAACTTTTAAGCTGCACATATAATAACAATATTATCGAAACAAAGGTTGGCAGTATTGACAACAAAGAAATTCAACAAAATATTGTTGACATTATGGAAGGTGGTGATGAAGCATTTAAACAACGAAAAATGATTTACGAACTATGGAAGCATTAGAATTATTAGAACTAATACAAAAAGGAGAAAGCAGCAGTGTTCAATTCAAAGTAAGACTGCCACATCCTGATTCAATTGCACAAGAAATGGTTGCCTTTTCAAATGCAGAAGGTGGCTTAATTGTTATTGGTGTAAATGATAAGACGGGAGCACTCGATGGCTTATCGTTCGAAGAAATTCAAGCAACTAATCTACAATTAGTAAATGTAGCCACTCAAAGTGTTTTTCCTCCAGTCATAATCACAACTGAAACTGTAACAGTTAATGGAAATAACCTAATAATAATTGGGATTAAGGAAGGAATAAGCAAACCTTATAAAGATAGGCTTGGCTCCATTTACATGAAAAATGGTTCTGACAAAAGAAGGGTAACATCCAATGATGAAATTTCAAGACTTCTTCAAAGCAGTAAAGTAATGTACGCTGATGAACTTCCAATTCAAGGTTCATCTGCTAACGAAATAGATGCAGAGTACTTTAAAGATTTCATCAAAAAGAAATTCAATAAGAATTTTGAAGATTTAGGAATTGAACTAAAGCAATCTCTTCAAAATTTGAATTTAATGAAAGACGACAGTCTTACATTAGCTGGCTTATTATTTTTTTGCCCCAATCGACAAAAGTATAGACCCCAATTTTCTGTTCAATGTGTTGCAGTTAATTCAACAGAAATAACGGGGAATAATTTTGCAGACAATGAACCTCCGTTTGGAGGAAACTTAAAAGATGTTTTTGACCAAACAATAACTTTCATAGGACGAAATCTTAAGAAAATTCAATCTGGCGATACTTTCAACAGTCAAACATCTTGGGAAGTTCCGTATGAAGTTTTTGAAGAGTTAATTGTAAACTCATTAGTTCATCGGGATTATTTTATTAATTCAACTATTAAGGTTTTTATTTTCTCTGATAGAATTGAAATAATAAGCCCAGGAAAACTTCCAAATTCATTGACTGTAGAAAATATAATGAGTGGAATTTCGATTCCTCGAAATCCAATTTTACAAACAATGGCACAACATGCTTTGCCATACAAGGGTTTAGGTACAGGTATTATGAGGGCAATATCAATTTATCCTGACATACAACTTATAAATGAACAAGAGAAAGAAAGATTTATTGTAATAATAAAAAGACCGCAAACGTAAGCATAATAAATCTGTGGACGAGGGCCAGCAAGCAATAGCTAAGGTTTCGTTGCGCCCAACGGGCATGCAATGATCCGCAGTGGCGGAGAACAAAACCGGCCATTAAGTGATCTTATGTATTTGTCGGGTTGTTTACTCTGTTGATTTGGGGGAGTGGGGTGCCAGTATTTTGTGCAGTATTCGAACTGTCTCGTCCTGAAATAGGTTGTCTAACAAACGACCTAAAAATGGAACTAAAAGACTAGATTATTCAGGAGTATTTAAACACTGGTTGCGGCAACCGCAAGATGCAGGACAATCAATGAATTCCATACCTGCAGCAATACCCTACCGTTGTACAACAGCAAAAAAATCGAATACTTTAACTAAACAAAACTTGCAATGACAAATACAAAAGAAAACGTTGTTTGGATAACAGGTGCTTCGTCCGGAATTGGCAAAGCTATGGCCTTTGAGTGGGCAAGATTAGGGTATAAAGTGGTGCTTTCTGCCAGACGCTCAGCATTATTAGAAGAGATAGCTATGGAGATTAAGAATTCGGGTGGCGAAGCTTTGGTAATTCCTGTTGATGTTATGGAGGAAAAATCAATAGAAAATGCTGTTCAAAGTATTATAACCACTTGGGGGCGTTTAGATGTTGCTGTGGCCAATGCCGGATTTGGTGTTTTTGGAAGTATAGATAAGTTGACTGCAAAAGATTGGGAAAGGCAATTGCAAGGTAATGTCACCGGGTTAGCCTTGACGGTAAAATATGCCCTGCCACATTTGAAGCAAAACCAGGGGCGCATTGGTTTAGTAGGCAGTGTAGGAGCTTATGTTCCCAATCCACATGTAGGTGCCTATGGCGCTTCAAAAGCTGCTGTACATTCCATTGGTCTGACCTTGCAGGTTGAATTAATGGGTACCGGTGTGAGTTGTACTACCCTACATCCTGGATTTGTGGTATCGGAGATTGCCAGGATTGATAATGAAGGCATGTGGCATCCTGAACGGCCCGATCCTCGGCCGGCAAATTTAATGTGGCCTACAGACAAAGCTGCGAAAGTTATGGTGAAGGCTATAATGAAGCGGAAAAGAAATTATATTTTCACAACCCACGGGAGATTTTTTGTTTGGTTGCAACATTGGTTTCCCGGCTTGGTGAGAACGATTGTTTCAAAAGGTCCGAAACCAGCATAAAAAAGATAAGTCGTAATCTCACTTCGACCAATGATAAGGAAAGCCGAACACACAATAAAAGTAATTGCAAAAGCAAGGCAGGACAATGTAACATCAGCTATGTGTAAGCATCATCAGTGGCCCGGGCAAACAGTTGGTCAAATGCCCACCTGCTCAAAGCTTTGACAATTATCATCAAGTTTAACATTATGTCAAAACCTAACGCGACACATAAATTAAACACCTAATGTTGCAAACAGACAAAATAAAAAAAACAATACGATGGGCAAAAACACAACATTGCAATTTCTCGTATGCCGGCTGACGAAATAACACTGAACAGCATTAGGATTTCAGCTAATAGCCGAAAAAAATACCTTCTGATAAAACTCCTACTTCAACACGCCCAACTCCTTTCCTACTTTGGTGAATGCACCTATAGCCTGATCCAAATGTTGCTGTTCGTGTGCAGCACTCAACTGCACTCTTATCCGGGCTAATCCTTTTGCCACAACCGGATAAAAGAAACCTATTACATAAATTCCTTCGTCCAATAGTTTGGCAGCGAACTCTTGGGCTATTGTAGCTTCGTATAACATGATGGGAACTATAGGATGATCTCCTGGTTTTATGTCGAATCCGGCAGCAGTCATTTGCGCTCTGAAATATTTTGTATTGCTCTCCAACTTGTCCCTTAGTTCGGTTGTTTCTGTCAGCATATCAAAAACAGCTATAGATGCACCAACAATACTTGGGGCCAATGTATTACTAAACAAATAAGGTCGGCTTCGCTGCCTCAGCATTTCTATTACCTCTCTGCGTCCACTGGTAAATCCACCACTTGCACCGCCCAATGCTTTACCGAGCGTGCCGGTAATAATATCAATCCTTCCCATTACACCACGGTACTCATGGGTTCCTCTACCTGTCTTTCCCAAAAAACCACTGCTGTGGCATTCATCTACCATTACAATAGCATCGTATTTA
>JANMZN010000351.1:0-9804 GCA_031383285.1 Segetibacter sp. | reverse complement strand
ACTGTTCCATTAGCTATTAGAAACGGAGGAAATGGAGACAATTATACAAATACCTGTTTTACAGGAGTTTCACCAAATCCTATTTCAACAGGAACAGCACCCTATACCGGAACATTCTTACCTCAAGGTTTTTTAGGCAGTTTTAACAATAATCAAAATGCTGATGGAATTTGGAATTTGTGTATTAAAGATGTAAGTCGGCCGGACTCAGGTATGCTTATTGGGTGGAGTATTACTTTTAGCAATAATCCAGCACCCCAACCTCCCCCTCCTCCTCTTAACGACGACCCATGTACTGCTTATAGCTTACCTGTTAGCAATAATTGTACATATTCAACTTATAGCAATTATGCCGCAACCAATTCAATAGGCATTCCTGCACCAGGATGTGCTAATTATGTTGGAGGAGATGTTTGGTTTAAGGTAGATGTCCCAACTTCTGGAATTATTCAAATTGATACAAAAGAAGGTACCGTATTAGATGGAGGAATGGCAGTATATTCGGGAACAACTTGTGACGACCTAACTTTAATAAAATGCGATGATAACAATAGCGCTAATGGATTTATGCCTCAGATAACCATATCAGGGCTGCCACGCACCACAGTATGGGTAAGAGTTTGGGAAAGATACAATGACAACAACGGAACATTTGGCATCTGTGTTACAACGCCTCCGCCACAGCCATCTTGTGCAGGAAATCCTATAGCCGGAAATAGATGTAATCAAGCCCCCCCTGTTTGTAATAATGAAGGATTTTGTGGAAACACTTCTGCCAGTTATACTGTTGATACTTGGCCAGAACTATCGGCTGCGTTCAATTGTGGAACCATTCAAAACAACTCTTTTGTAAAATTTACTGCGGCGGCATCAGATGTAAGTTTTTATGTATGGGTTCTTAACAGTACAAAAAATAGTGGCATACAAATGATGATCTATAGTGGAGGCTGCCTTTCCGGACCTGTTACACGTCATGCTTGTTATCAAAGAATTCCACCTTCGAATGGTGTTCCTTCATTAGTATCTGCGAATGGTCTAACTCCTGGCAATGAATATTTTATCATGGTGGATGGGTTTAATGCAGATGTATGCGATTACGTGATCGCTCCAAATACAGGGACCTCAGTATTAAATGTGGCCCCTACCTCTGCTGCTTCACCCGAAATTTGCAGGGGCAAAAGTGTCCAATTGACGGCTTCAGGTGGCAATAACTCCTATATATGGAGTCCCGCTGCTGGTTTAAATAAAACAGCCGGCTCTACGGTAATTGCTTCACCAGATACAACTACAACTTATACTATCACTTCAAATGCTCCTACAGGATGTACAGGAACATCAACAAAAACCATAACAGTAACTGTATATCCTTCGCCGACTTTGGGATTGGACAAAAATGTTAGTGTTTGCGCAGGCGCTTCATTCGATTTAACTTCAGTTTTTCCAGTTACTGGGCTAATTACAGTTTGGTCATTAAACGGAGTCTCAGTTTCAAGACCCGATTCCGTAACGGTGGGAGGAATCTATAAACTTATTGCACTGAATAGCAGTAAATGCAGTGATACCGCCCAAGTCGTGTTAACTATTATTAGCAGGCTTCAACTCGGTTCAGATAAAACTGTCATAATTTGTCCAGGAGTTAGCACAGATCTAACTACCTTGTTTAATACTACCGGTTTATCAGTAAGTTGGACAAAAAACGGATCAGCTGTCCCAAATCCTACATCAGTTAATATACCTGGAGCATATCAACTTGTTGTAACAGATGGAGTTAGTTGTCCGGATACAGCAATCGTTAACTTGTCAATTGCAAGTTCGATCCCTGGACCTCCATTTAAAGTTGCGATTTGTCCTAAACAAATTCCATACTTGTGGAAAGGAAAGGGATATTCTACATCTGGTATTTATTATGATACGCTATCTAGTGTTTCAGGTTGCGATTCGGTCATTACGCTTCAACTAACAGTAAATGCAAACAGTTCGAGCACAACAATTGTAAATGTTTGCCCGAGTCAAATCCCTTATTTATGGAATGGCAGCACTTATTCTGCTACTGGATCTTACAATAAAACTATATTAAATGCTGCCGGATGCGATTCTGTGATGACACTTCAACTATTTGTAAAATCTGCTACATCAAGTACAAATAATGTTAGTATTTGTCCAAATCAAACGCCATATGTTTGGAATGGCAATCCGTATAGTACAACCGGCGTTTATTCTTTCAAAACAATAAATTCACAAGGCTGCGATTCAACGGTTACGCTTGTCCTTACTCTAAACCCTACCCCTTCAGCGGTATTTGCAGCTAGCAATTCGCCAGTTTGTTCAGGCACTTCAATAGACCTAACAGCCACTTCAGTTGCAGGAGGAAGCTACACATGGACAGGTCCAGCGAACTTTAAATCTAATGAGCAAAACCCTACCATTTTAGACATTACAAGTGGTCAAGGTGGTTTTTATTCTGTAACAGTATCTATAAATGGATGCCCTAGCACTGCTACAACTACACGAGTTGATATTTTGCAGGCACCAGTTATTAAACTTGGTTTTGACAAACAAGCATATGAAGGTGATACAGTTGTATTAGATCCTCAAATAACAGGCAATCCAATTAAGTTTCTTTGGACTCCCTCAGATTATTTTATTACTACTGACAGCATTCGGAACCCCTCAATTCTTGCCGTAACTACTATGCAGTATAGTTTAGTTGTTACAGGATCTAATTCCTGTATATCTAAGCCGGATTATATTACTATAAAAGTATTGACAAGAATAAAACCTTATAATATTCCTAACAGTTTTTCTCCTAATGCAGATGGTATAAATGATAAGTGGGTAATTAAAGATATTGCTGCATTTCCCAAAGTAAGTGTACAGGTATTTACCAGAAATGGCTACCCTGTCTTTAGCTCAGAAGGAGTTTACAAAAGTTGGGATGGAACCGCTGGCAACAAACTTTTACCTGCCGGCATTTATTATTATGTGATTAAAGTAAAACCTGATTCTAAACCAATAACCGGATGGGTCTCTATTTTTAAGTAATCATTAATAAAAATATTACAACACATTAGAAGATAGCCTTTATCTTCATTCAAATTATTTGCATGTTTGCAATAGAAACCAAAGATTTATCTTTCGCATATTCTGCTCGGTATAAAGCTGTCAATAACATATCTCTGCAGGTCCCGGATCAATGTATTTATGGTTTTCTTGGGCCTAATGGAGCTGGAAAAACAACCACAATAAGATTGCTTGCAGCAATGCTACTTTCCGATTCGGATAATATATTTATTCAAGGAAAGTCTTTGCAAAAGCAAAGAAGAGAGATTTTCAAATCAGTTGGGATGCTGATAGAAACCCCATCACTATACTTGCACCTATCGGGTGAAGAAAATTTGAAAATAATTACTACGCTCAGAGATATTCATCCAAAAGTCATTAGCGAAATACTTGCTCAAGTTGGACTAACTGATGCTGCAAAAGTAAAAGTTGGAAAGTATTCATTAGGCATGAAACAGCGGCTTGGCATTGGAATGGCATTGCTGCCGCAACCACAATTGTTAGTTTTGGATGAACCAGCCAATGGGTTAGATCCAAATGGGATTATTGAAATAAGGGAACTCTTGATTAAGCTAAATAAAGAACACGGAAAAACAGTTTTTGTATCGAGCCACCTACTGACTGAAGTAGAAAAAATGTGTTCCCATATTGGCATCATCAACAAAGGTGTTATGAGATACCAAGGTACCCTGCAAAACATGAAAGAGACCGCTTATGCATCTGGAGAGGTCCTTTTCAAAATCCCCAATACTTCAGAATATATTCATACCGTTCAAAATGCTTTTCCACAAGCAAGGCAGGTATCTCAAGATGAAATGCTTTTCGCTTTTATGGATCAACAGGAAGTTACAACCATAAATAAAACGCTTGTTAATCAGAATATCCCTATTACAGGCATTCATGTAAGAGGTGGATTGGAAGATTGGTTTATGCAAATCATTGATCAGAACAACAAATAATACTAATGAACCATTATATAAACGCTTTCAAAACCGAGTGGCAAAAACTAAAACACTCAGGTACATTTTGGATTTGCTTCGGCGCTAGTGCATTTGTACCATTGATACAAACTTTGGCCTACTTTTTTGCTGATATAGGTAATGGAAGACAAGACAATGATATTTGGAATACCTTCATAAAAACCAATTTCTCCACCTTTACGGGTTTTTTCTTTCCCATTTTTATGGTGATAATTGTTGCCCGAGTTGTTTATCTTGAACACAGATCCGATACATGGAAACTGTTAGAAACCCAACCTGTTCCAAGGCTCTCTCTTTTTCTAGGGAAATGGCAGATTTCTATGCTGATTTCATTTTTATGCCTGCTAGGAGTGCTATTATTTGCATTAATTGGGGGTTTTGTCCTTCAATTATTTAAACCAAAATCGGGTTTTGACAAATCTACTATTGATTGGATAATTGTTCTGAAAGCAATTTGCAGGTATTGGATAGCTTCATTTGGTTTCATAGCCATTCAATATTTTTTGGGCTTGTGGAATAAAAGTTTTGCACTACCATTATCCGCTGGTTTGGTTGCAACCATAGCTGGATCTATTTTAGCGGGCTTCGGCATTTGGACTTGGTGGCCATATTCAGCACCGTCTTATACTTCTGCTACATTTTCCGGAAGTCTAACCGGCCAAATGCTAATGCATCAGGAGAAAATGAGCATCCTTTGGGCTATCCTCTTTTTGACAGCGGGATACCAACTGTTTGTTAGAAAAAGTTTTGTAAAAGCCGTATTTGTTCCTATTACCAGATTACTTTCTGCAATTTTTGCAATCATCATTTTTATTGGAATTGCCTATTATATAAATAAACCTGTTGAATTAAAGCGATATACCAGAACAGTCATTGCTGGTCATATTAAGTCTGAAAAACCAGTTTTGTCGCTTGTAGTTCTGAGGCAACCGGCTTTTGATACCATCCTTAATATTCCAGTGGTAGATGGTAATTTTCATGGCGTGATCAGCGAATCTATTGATGCCGGTTTTTACTCCATTGGAACAAGTGCCATGACTATAGGTGTATTTTTTGGCAACAATGACAGCACATACTTGGAATTGGATGCAAATAAATTGAGCAGAAAATCAACTATTTCCGGAACACGGATAGCTGAAAACGAATATGAGAAGAAAAATGATGAAAACTTTGCGCTGAGTTCTCTTACAAATTTTCCTTATGACTACAAACCTGAGGAATACGCCAACCAGTTGCTTGATATTTGGGAGGATGGATTAAAAGACATCAACAGTTTTAAAACTGCAGACAATATAATGCCTGCTCAAGATTTTAGAAAGGTGCAGGAAAAATTGCTAGCCATACGATTATTGAAATTGGCGGAGGTTACTTACCCTCAAGTGTTTAATCTTTACAATCCAAACGATAAGTATCAATTTCCAAAAAAATTGGATAAGCTAAAAGCGTATGCAAATATTAATGACAATGATTTAGTAAGCTATGGAAGTTTTACGGACTATATGTATGAAACTATTCGTTCAAAGTCTGGTTCTAATGACAGTACTTATTTTGCTTTGGTAGAAAATGACATTAAAAATCAGCAATTAAAAGATGTATTGTATTTTAAAGCAATAAATGGCACTTTGAGCAAATTAAAAGACAGTGCTTTTAGAAATTATTACCTAAACAGAATCATCCCATTCATTAAAAATGACAAGTTCAAAAATAAATTATATGCTACCAACAATAGGTTCAATAATTTGCAACGGGGTAAATTAGCCTACATTTTTAAAGGTGAAGCATTGAACGGAGCGGAAATGATTTTAGCCCAATTAGCCAATCGGTATGTAGTGATAGATGTATGGGCCACATGGTGCGGTCCTTGTACAAAAGAAAGTCCATTCTTCGAAGAATTAGCTGAAAAATATACAAGCGATAAAGTAAGCTTTATGGCCTTGTCTATAGATGAAGATAAAAAAGCATGGCAGATGAAAGCTCCATATAAATCAAAAAAAGTAATCCAACTTTTAGCAAAAAATGAAGGAGAAACGTTTACGACAGCATATGCCATTTCAACTATTCCAAGGTTTATGCTCATTGACCCAGAAGGACGAATTGTAGATACCAACCTTCCCCCACCTTCCAATCCGGAGTTTGAAAATATTTTAAACCGCGAAATTCCATTTTTAGCAGATGGTAATTTTAATCGCTTTAAAAGGAGCTTCTAATTGTAACAATCAACAAATAATCACATCCCTTATTTATCTTTTTTACTAATAATGGTATCATTTCATAAATATTACGTATTTTTAATTTCAGTAAACCTAGGCAACATATTCAACGATTTATGAATCTTTGTATTTAAATATTTACATGAATAGAATATTTCTATTATTTTTTATTTTTTATTCATTTACTACCACTGGACAATCATTATCAAACAGAGGCAAGGAATTTTGGGTTGGGTATGGGCACAACACTTTATTTGTCTTGGACAATGGTACTGGACCAAATACACAAGAATTGGTATTGTATTTATCTGCAGAACAAGCTGCTACAGTTACCGTAAACATTAATGGAACTGCTTATTCACAAACATATAATATCCCCGCCAATTCAGTTATTCAAACCGCCCCTATTCCAAAATCAGGTTCTGATGATGCAAGGTTAACTACTGAAGGCTTAAGCACAAAAGGTATTCATATTACTAGTGATGTACCTATAGTAGCTTATGCACACCAATATGGCTTTAACTCTAGTGGTGCCACTATGTTAATGCCGGTAGAAACCTATGGCTTAACATATTACTCATTAAATTATACACAACAAAGTAATGCGATGCCAGCATATTCCTGGTTTTATGTGGTGGCAAGTGAGAACAACACAAAACTAGAGATAACACCATCGGCATTAACTGTGGGCGGAAACCCCGCCGGAGTAACCTTCAATGTAACACTTAACAAAGGTGAAATTTATAATGTTTTTGGAGAAGTAACGGGCTTTTCTGGCAATGATTTGACAGGCAGTAAAGTGAAATCTGTTGTTGGCAGCGATGGGGTTTGTCATCCTATTGCGGTATTTTCAGGAAGCAGTAGAATAATTATTTGTGGCAATAGTGGAGATGTAATGCAGCAACAAATATTTCCTTCAAGTGCATGGGGGACAACATACCTAACCTACCCATCTGTTAGCACTAATAATGTAGCACAGACAAACACGAATTATTATCGTATAGCCGTAAGAGATCCTAATACCATCGTAAGAAAAAATGGAGTAGTGATGACAGGACTTATTAATAATTTCTATTACGAATTTAATAGTTCTGCAGGTGATTTTATTGTAGCCGATAAACCCATCCTGATGTCTCAGTATATACCATCTATGCAAAATTGTGCTTCCTATTCAGGAAATGGTGATCCTGAAATGTTTTTCTTAAGCCCTCTGGAGCAATCGATAAATAAAGCGGCATTCTATACTACCTCCAATCAAAGTATTACAAATAATTATTTGGTCGTCATTCTTAGAAATACGGGAGTCGCAAGTTTATTAATTGACGGAAGTAATGTATTTGACCTGTTAATTCCTCATCCAAGAAATGCCCAATACAGAGTAGTTGTAAAAACCCTAACCTCCAATCAACAGCATACTATTGTTAGCGATTCTTCATTTAATGCCATTACCTATGGCCTTGGCTTTGTTGAAAGCTATGGATACAATGCCGGTACAGCTATCAATAACCTTGAAATTCTTCCTGCCATACAAAATACCTTAAGTCAGACAAGTGTAAGTAGTTCTTTTACATGTCCAAAATCTCCATTTAAAATATCAGTAAGACTCGCTTACCGCCCTACTAAAATAGTATGGAAATTTAGCCAGGTATCAAAATTCTCCCCCAATATCGATACAACCATCTTAAATCCATTACCAGTAGATTCTGCCTTAGTCAGAGCACGATTATACTATTTATATAACCTTCCAAGAGACTATTACTTTTCAGACACAGGTACTTATTTAGTCCCTATTACCATTACTGCTCCAGAGATAGACAATTGCAACAACACATTAGACTTATCCTACCCAATCGTCGTAAAAGCCGGTCCAAAACCATTTTTCAATACTGTTTATTCTAAGTGTCTTGCAGATACTGCGATTATGACAGCAGCTAACATTACAGGCTTTAATATTACGCGATGGAATTGGACCTATGATAATCCTGGAACTTCAACCGGCAATCCGGGGAAAAATGTCTTCAATTTTAATGGTTCACACCCTACTAAATTGCAGGTTGTAGCTGACAATGGCTGTGTTGGAGATACCATTATTTCGATTATTACAAGTAAGCCTACTGCCACTTTTGGCATGTCTCCCCCGTCAACCTGTATGGGTAATTCTATTGTTTTTTCGGATACTTCCTCCTTTTCAGGCACTATACAATCATGGTATTGGGATTTTGGAATTGGTCAATTAACAGCTTTTAATAATAATCCAGTAACCATCAATTTCCCATCTCCGGGATCTTTTACCATAAAACACGTTGCCAACAGCAATGGTTCTTGTAGAAGCGATACCACAACAAGAACCCTAAAGGTTTTTGCAAAACCAATGGTAAAATTTGGTGTAAAGGCCGGATGTGCCAAAAATGGAACCGTAACTTTTAGTGATAGTACTATAATTTCTGACGGACAAACAATCAATTATTCTTGGTTTTTTGGCGATCCAAATGCAACCCTTGCAAATCCGGATACTTCATCTGTCAAAAATCCAATTCATATTTATACTATCTCAGGTAGTTATAATGTAAAACTGGTTATCACTACTGCAAATGGATGCAAAGACAGCATTACACAAAATACGGTAGTTAACCCATTTCTGGTAGCGGCATTTACCATTAATTCTAACGTCCAATGTAAAACAAGCAATAGTTTCACTTTTACAAACACTTCTTCCATTTCTGGCGGTACGCTTTCTTACCAATGGAGTTTTGGCGATGGAAATACTTCAACTGCTATCAGTCCCACATACACTTATGTTTCCACAGGAACATACAATGTAAAGTTGGTCGTTACTTCGAATAACGGATGCAAGGATAGCGTTACTCAAATCGTAACTGTAAATCCGATACCTATTGTTGGTTTTAATATCAATAACACTTCGCAATGTGTAAATGCTAATAGTTTCACATTTACCAATACTTCAACTATTGCTGCTGGAACTTTAACGCATCTATGGAATTTCGGCGATGGAAATGCTTCAACATCTACTAGCCCGGTTCATACTTACTCAACTGCCGGACCATTTACTATTGTTCTGGTTACTTCCTCAAATAATGGATGCAAAGACAGTATTAGTAAGACCATAACAGTTAATCCCAAACCGGTTGTATCATTTACAATCAATGTAAATACCCAATGCCTTACAGGCAACAGTTTTGTATTTACAAATACATCTACCATTTCTTCAGGTACCATTGCACACCTGTGGAGCTTTGGTGATGGTGCTACTTCTACTGCACTAAGCCCAACACACACTTATGCTTCATCCGGTACTTACATAGTTAAACTTGTATCTACTTCCAATAGCGGATGTAAAGACAGCACTACCCAAACAGTAATAGTTCAAACAAAACCTTCTGTTAGTTTTACTGTCAGCAATGCCAATCAATGCCTTGTCGGAAACAGTTTTACTTTTACAAATACTTCCTCCGTTTCCATAGGTACTATTACTTATCTATGGAGTTTTGGAGATGGAGGCACATCAACATCAACTAATCCAACCTATAGTTATT
>JANMZN010000346.1:0-1751 GCA_031383285.1 Segetibacter sp. | reverse complement strand
AACACTTGCAAAAGACGTATCAAAACATAACCATTGTATTGGCTGGCGAACAATTGCCTGTCTAATTTTTGATTCAATAACAATTCCACTTCCTGCATATAGCAGTCCAACAATTGATCCTTCCAATCCTGCGATAGATTAGCTTTAGCCTGCCACAATAATGAGGCAACATCGTATTGCAATGCACCTTTCATTCCACCCTGAAAGTCTATAAAAAATACCTCTCCCAGTTTTACAATTACATTTCTGCTTTGAAAATCCCGAAAGAGAAAGTACTTATGCGTAGCATTGCTAAGATAGGTGCTCAATATTTCAAAATCATCCAACATAGCCTGTTTGTCATATGGCAACTTTAAGGTGTCTAGAAAGTAGTACTTGAAATACAACAGATCGCTCAGGATGGCTTGCTTACCAAATTCCTTGGCAGTAAGGCATTGATCGTAGTCCAGACCATTATCTCCCAAAATTTGCACCCGTGCCAGGTGATGCAAGGCTTGTTTGTAAAGATTGAAAGTATGCTCATTTAACCCATCCTGTTCTACTTTATCCAATAAACTTTCTGTTCCGAGATCTTGCTGGATATATATTTTTTTATCATTGCTCATGCCGAATATTTTCGGCATAGGAAGACCGGAGTTTATAAAATGCTCAGCAAAATAAATAAAGGTTTCATTCTCCTTAATATTGATATTATGAGTGGCAATGTAAGTGTCATCACCCAGATATAGCCTGAAATAAATTCTGTCGCTGCCCGACTGAGGTAGCTTTTCTATCCTCGTTGGAGGAATATCAAACAAACTGATAAATAATTGTTCTATTGCTGATACTATTTCTTCCATACTTACCATTTAATGCAGTAAAAATAAATTAATTAAACATCAAAAGACTAATAAACAGAGAAGTCTAGTATATTCGTTTGAGAAAAAGTGACTATGAGAACAGTAAAGAACCTTCTAGACTGCAAGCAACCCGTAGATAATACCATTGATCCTTCAACCATGGTCATTGATGCCCTTAAAAAATTGATTTCAGTTAACTTAAGTTACCTGATCGTAAGAGAAAATAGTGAATACAAAGGAATTTTCTGTGAGCGGGATTATACACGAAAGCTTGTTTTAGAAGGCAGATCAAGCCGTGAAACGATGGTGAAAGATGTTATGACAGTCAATCTACCAACAGTTACATTGGCTAGTACAGTAGAAGAATGCATGTATTTGGTCAACAAACAAGGCAGTCGCTATCTTGCAGTATTTGACGGTGCGGTTTTCATCGGTATTATCACCATTAATGATTTAATAAGAGAAGTGCTTGCCAATAAAGCCAATGTCTTCAACAATGAACTTACCTCTTCGCTTTTAGATACAGATGAACACGGAAAAATATTTTAGTAATATATTCATCCTTGTAAATCCAAAATCAAACTTTGGATTTACAAGGATAAATTGACCTACAATTTAGTAAGATACTTCGTCAAGAAATTTGATAGACTATTGATGATTACGCCGTCCTTTGTTTTGTATTCTTCAACATCAGGTACTACTACAAAATTCTTCTTTGTGCCCAAATCTTCGACGCACTGATAATATCCTTTGCTAATAGATGGCGCATTGTTTAGTTTTACTTCGATACATGCTATAGGTTTAATACCCTTTGCCAATACAATATCACATTCTGCACCCGCTTGGGTTCTGTAATAGTAGATATCTACACCTATCGGTTTTGCCTCACTAATTTGCTCCACTACATACCCT
>JANMZN010000340.1:0-2150 GCA_031383285.1 Segetibacter sp. | reverse complement strand
GTAACCTGTCTGCCTACCTTCCCAGAAAGGGGAGTTTGTGCTTAATGCATAAACGTGTGGTAAAAAATAACGAGCAGAATTGGCTATGTGAATGGCCATTTCTCTTGTTTGCATACCAACGTGCACATGCAATCCAAAGATGAGGTTGCTTCTGGCTGCTTCCTGCAATTCATTCACCAGTTCATTGTATCGTACATGGTCAGTAATTAACTGACTTTCCCAATGACTAAAAGGGTGAGTGCCGGCGGCACCAACCCATAGCCCCATGTCGCCTGCTATCTGAGAGATGGTACCTCTTAATGAAGCAACATCCCGATAGGCCATTTCAATGTTATCGCAAATATCTGTACCTACTTCAACCACCGCTTGGTGCATTTCTGCTTTTACCTTATCGCGAATTACTTTTTGCCCTTCTATAACAATCTTTTGTTCATGGCTTTTAAGTTCTCTTGTTGTAGGGTCTATTACCATGTATTCTTCCTCAATCCCTAGAGTGAAATGTTTGAAGCTTAGTGAACTCATATTGTTGGTTTAGATGATAATAATAGTGTGTTCAAAAATTAATAAAGGGCTTTGCCTCCGCTGCCTCTCTTAATATATTCACCCCATGTTAGATTATCCATGCCAGGTTTTACAGATTGAGCTTTTTCAATAGCGTAGTTTGCCATTGTCTCTACAACCCACTCAAAATTTTCTTCGCCTACACTTTTTATTTCAGCATCAGGTGCAGGATTACAGAAGTCAATTGCATATGGAACACCATCACGAACAGCGAGTTCTACCGTATTGAAATCATAACCCAAATACTTGTTGATTCGAAGTACAATTTCTTCCATAAGTTTCAATCGCTCTGCGGTAGGTTTAAACTCAGCTACGTATCTAAGGTGATGTGGATTGCGTGGCTCGTAATGCATAATGCGAACATGTTTTCCGCCAATGCAATAGCACCTGTAATATTCAGTGAATTTAATTTCTTCTTGTAACATCATTACCAATTCACCCGTTTCTGCATGAGACTCAAAGAACTCATCCATAGTGTTCAGTTGATATACACTCTTCCATCCACCGCCCGCAAAAGGTTTCATGTATGCTGGAAATCCGATGTACTTGAAAATGCCATCCCAGTCTAAAGGATAAGCCAAGTTGCTAAATGATTCAGCTGAAGTGTCAAGTGGCAGTTGATGAGAAGGGAGGATGACAGTTTTAGGAACGGGAACATCTATTTTGGTGGCTAAGCAGTTATTGAAAAATTTTTCATCAGCACTCCACCAAAAAGGATTGTTGATAACAGCTGTGCCTGTAAGTGCTGCGTTTTTTAAGTATGCGCGATAGAACGGAACGTCTTGACTGATACGGTCAACAATGACACTATATTCAGTAGGCTCACCTTGCATTACTTTTTCAATTCGTACTGCTTCTGCTGTAATCCCAGCAATGCCTTTGCTGTTTATTCTTTCTATAAATGCATTTGGAAAACTTCTTTCTTTTCCAAATAAAATTCCGATTTTTTTCATACTCAGGTTTTTAGGGTGTCAAAATAGTATAGTTTGATTAAATTATTTGTTTTTTATTTGACTAATTGTGTATTATTACAAAGTTTTTTGAAAACAGTTAAATATATATAAATTAACCATAAACTAAATTTGACAAAATGTTTCCAAATTGCAATTTAGAAGATGAGAGTAAAAGTTATTCAATAATCTGTTATTTGCTTAGAAAAAAGAAACAATTATAAAGCTTTATTGAAGTAGCCAATGGTGAGTATGAAAGATGAAAAGGTAATAAAAGAAGTAACTTATTCTGCAATAAGGCTTGAACGAAGAACTATTTTCTCCGAATTTCTTGAACGAAATGTAATTTTAGACGTATACATTCCCCTTTTGCAAACGAAACAAGATGATGTTTCACTATTACTGATCAATGATGGACAAGATCTTGTAAAAATGAATTTTGCAGGAATTATCGACCCAATGATTTCTACTGGAAAAATTGAACCTGTAATGTGTGTTGGAATTCATTGCAGTGCAGACCGTATAATGGAATATGGTACAATATGCCGGTCAGATTATAAAGGACGAGGAGCAAGGGCAGGACTGTATTGCAAATTTATCCTTGACGAATTGATGCCTTTTATTAGGAGAGAATTCTCC
>JANMZN010000327.1:0-6844 GCA_031383285.1 Segetibacter sp. | reverse complement strand
TATTGACAGTGGGGTAACATATCAAAACTTTACTTGTGGATTGCAAGGAGAGATTGTCATTGGCTGTAAACCCATTACTGTTAATGCTGCTTATAATTGTTCGCCAAGTGGTTGTGCAGGAGTAGTAACCGGACAACTATTGGATAATTTAGGTAATGTTATTTTGAATATTCCGTCTATGCCTTATACATACACACCTACACCTGGCACTAGCGGAAATGTTTTCATAAAATTGATCGGTTGGTGTAACGGAGTGAAATGTGATAGCTGTACAAAACCTGTTTATTATAGCTGTCCTCCAGTAGAACCTCCTTGCAATTGCGATACTGCATTTCATTTTACAGGTCAGCCAATGGTTGTATTCCCAATTATAAACGATGGTATTGTAGGTGGAGGAAATGTAGTGCCAATGGTATGCGGAACCACTTATCAGGGTACATTAGCTTGCCAGAAAAACTACCAGTTTTATATTAATTATCAAACGCCATGGCCAAGTAATAAATGCCAAACAATGGTGGTTGGGCAAGTAATACTTGCAGGAAATGTTGTTTACACTCAAAACAATATTTCTCAAGCTACACCAATGAATTATGTATTTCCTGGAGCAGGATTTTATTGTATCAAATTCAGGCTAATTGTAAATGGAATAACCTGCGATAGTTGTACCATTTGTTTCAATGTACTCTGCAATGTACCGTGTGATTGCGTGCAAGGTTTCAAATTTGAAGGCAATCCGGTGATCACTGTTAATCTGCCTACGGCAAATATTAAATATCCTCCGGTGCAGTGCAATACTAGCTTGGCAAAACCATTGCTTTGCAAAACCAATTATAGTTTCTATACCAATTTTTTAAACCCATATCTATTGCCTTGCGTTGCTAAAGACAGTGCTGTAATAGTGAAAGTAGGAGTGGCGGCCCCATTGGTTATTAATCCCAATACAAGTATGGGCAATCCTATTTCCTATACATTTACTCAAGGTGGTACTTATTGTGTAAAGCAATATTTAACCGTAAATGGAAAAGTATGTGATAGCTGCATTATTTGCTTTACAGTAGAATGTCCAAATCCTTGCAACTGCAATGCATTTGATTTCTTAAGCAATCCCACTATAACATATATTGTTGGTGCGATAAAAGGCGTACCGGTTATTTCAACGTTGAGCTCTTCTTGCGAAACTTCGCTGGCGAAACAGTTGCAGTGTAAAACAGCTTATAAATTCTTTATCAGCGCAGGAGCAATTAGCACCGATATTCCTGCAGGTTGCGTTGCTACTGTAAATGCCACATTGCTATTAAACAATGTTGCTATTGCATCATTAACAAACGTTTCTCCTACAAATCCATTAATCTATGCATTTACTAAGGAAGGTATTTATTGTATCAAATATCAACTGTATGTAAATGGTGTTTTGTGCAAAACATGCACCCTTTGTTTTTCTGTAAAGTGCTGTCCTATTTACTATGTTTTGCCCCCATTAAAAGGCAATTTCATTGGGTGTAAAATTGGTGAAACAACACGTATATACAACGACTCTGCCGGAGGTACTTTTACAAGTTTGGATACAACCGTAGCAAAAGTTGATAACAATGGAAATGTAACAGCAGTTGGTTATGGTTCTACCACCATCATTTATACTTGGACAAAATATCCTTGCGATTATTATAGAGTAGCAACTTATACCGTACCAACATTAACAATACTGCCTGCAGTAACAGGCGGTAGCATTTTGTGCAAGAGTGGAGACTCATCGGTACTAAAAAATGCCGGCCCATCGGGTTATTGGAGCACTAGCGATCCTCGTATTGCTACCGTGAGTACAGGAACAACCAAAATAAATACAACCACAGTTAAAGGGCAAAATAGCGGAGTGGCCACTATCTCTTACAATGTATTACAGTCCGGTTGTCTACTCCAAGCTTCAAAAAATGTTATCGTTCACAATGTTGCCTTGCAGCCAATTACGGGCCCATCAACAGTTTGTATAGGCAAAAGTATTGCTATGCAAAACACTACTACAGTACCAGGCAATTTTAGTAGTCAATGGATTAGCTTGAGCAGCAGAACCACTGTAGATAATAGCGGAATAGTGTCTGGTAAAACTGCCGGAGCTGCTATTATTCGATACAGGCTCAATTATGCTGATCCTGCATTTGGCACATGTGTTTTGAATGCAGATCGAGGTATTACAGTTAATGCTATACCATTAGCACCCACTATTAGCTATGTTGTTAAGCCGATATTTTTAGTAGCAGCAACCAATACCCTTTGTATCAATAAATCCTTTGAGCTAAAGGGAATACCAGCTGGAGGAGTATGGAGTGCAGCAGGCTCAGTTACAGTAAATGCCAATGGTGGTGTTACTACTAGTTCGCCGGGCAGAGGAACGATTACCTATACAGTATTTGATGATTTGGGCTGTAGCAATTCCAGAACATTAACCTATGATGTAGTTGTTTGTGAAGTGCCCAGAAAAAGTGAAACGGAAATCACTTCCACCAATGCAGATAAAATCACCCTTTATCCAAATCCTGTACGCAAAAGAGCATTTTTCAAAGTGAATGTATCAACCGGCGAAGGCACCATGATCCTTACAGATTCTCATGGAAAAGAACTTCGCAAAGCACCTTTTAGGGCTGGTGTAAATTCATTTGAAACAGGCAACTATGCAAGTGGGATGTACTTAGTAACCTTTAAAACCAAAAGCAATTCTAAAACGGTGAAATTGATGATAGAATAATGATCAAAATTCTATCCGAAAGAAGGATATGAAATGAATGTTTTAAAACAATAGCAAGTATTTTACTTGCTATTGTTGTTTATAGGATAAGTAGTATTTTGGTAAGAAATAGATCATTCATGAACTTGTCTTTTATGTTAGTGAGATATAGTAATTTTTAACAATCAGTTTGAGTTTTTTAGGAAGAAGACGAACTAATAAAGTAGAATTTACCTTTAACCAAATTACATATCATTCGCTTAGTATTGCGATCATATCTTTGACCATCAAAATCATCATTTATGAAAATACTTCTGCTGTATTTGTTTTTCATTTCTTCGACATTTGTAGGGTTTACCCAAGAAAGTAACAATCCCAAAAAACAAGTGGCACTTCCTAACGGTTGGTCGCTAACGCTTGTAGGTCATTCTTTGCCGCTTGGCGATTTACCATTGAACAGTGTGGTTAGCCATTCAGGTAAATTGATGGCGGTTACTAACAATGGACAAAGTGTGCAGAGCATTCAACTGATTGATGCAATATGCGAAAAAATAGTGGATAGTGTAGTGGTGCCAAAACTTTGGTACGGATTGAAATTTTCAGCCGATGATAAAATGCTCTATGCGTCGGGTGGAAATGATAACCTCATTTTGCGTTTTGCGATCATTAACAATCATATTGAACTCAAAGATTCCATAGTATTAGGCAAACCTTGGCCCGAAAAAATTTCTCCTTCCGGTATAGAACTCAATGATGCTGCCAACTTACTTTATGTGGTTACCAAAGAGAACAACAGTTTGTATGTTATCAATACCATCACTAAACAGATTTTGCATACAGTGCCATTACCTGATGCCGCTTACGCCTGTTTGTTGTCTTCCGATAAAAAGGCTTTGTATATTTCTTGTTGGGGTTGCGACAAGGTGCTCGTTTATAACACAGCACAAAATATCATTGCCAGAGAAATATCGGTAGGGGATAACCCCAATGAAATGTTATTGACAAAGAAAGGAAACTATCTGTTTGTATGTAATGCGAATGACAATTCAGTGTCCGTTATCAATGTAAAAACCAAACAGGTTGTTGAGATTTTGAATGCCGGGTTGTTTCCAAATGTACCAAGCGGTTCTACTACAAACGGACTAGCTTTAAGCGCTGATGAAAGGACGCTTTATATTGCCAATGCTGACAACAATTGCCTTGCAGTGTTTGATATAAGCCAACCCGGAAAGAGCAGCAGTATGGGTTTTATTCCAACAGGTTGGTATCCCACCAATGTAAAGGTGATAGGAAAAAAACTATTTGTTTGCAATGGAAAAGGTTTTTCTTCATTGGCTAATCCGTATGGACCAATTCCTACAAATAAAAATCAAAAATTTACTTACCAGCATGGTGATTCCACAAGAAAATTAAAGGTGCAATACATTGGCGGTTTGTTTCAAGGAACCTTAAGTATTATTCCCACGCCGGGTGAGCAGCAGTTGGCAAATTATTCCAATGTAGTATATGCCAATACACCTTATTCCAAAGAAAAGGAAATGAAAGCAGAAGGAGAGGAGGGCAATCCTATACCAATGAAAACAGGCAGCATTTCACCTATCAAACATGTGTTTTACATCATTAAAGAAAACAGAACGTATGATCAGGTACTAGGTGATGTAAAAGAAGGGAACGGGGATAGTAGTTTAGCGCTGTTCGGCAAACGGTACACACCTAATCAGCATGCACTAGCCAATGAATTTGTATTGCTTGATAATTTTTATGTAGATGGAGAAGTAAGTGCAGACGGGCACAATTGGAGTATGGGTGCCTATGCTACGGACTACCTAGAGAAAACATGGCCATCGTCGTATGGTGGACGGGGTGGCAACTATGATTCAGAAGGCGGAAGAAAAATAGCGAATAACAAAGCCGGTTTTATTTGGGACTTGTGCAAACGAAACAATGTAAGCTATAGAACCTATGGCGAATTCGCAGATGATTACAAACCCAATATAGAAGTGTTGAAAGATCACTTTTGCACCTACTATACCAGTTGGGATACACAAGTACGGGACACCACCCGCTTTTACCAGTGGAAACGGGACTTCGATTCCTTATTAGCCATCAATGCAGTACCTCAGTTGAATACGCTGCGCTTCATCAATGACCACACCGAAGGCATGAAAAAAGGAGTGCCGTCGCCGTATGCATTTGTTGCTGACAATGATTTGGCTACAGGTATGTTTGTAGATTACTTAAGCCATTCAAGTATTTGGAACGAAAGTGTAGTTTTTATTGTAGAAGACGATGCGCAAAATGGTCCGGACCATGTAGATGCACACCGTTCTCCGGCTTTTGTTGCCGGTGGTTTGGTCAAGCAGCATTTTGTTGATCATACGATGTATTCCACCTCTTCGGTATTAAGAACGATTGAGTTAATATTGGGCATGCCACCTATGACCCAATACGATGCAGCTGCTACGCCGCTTTGGAGGTGCTTTGGCAATCAGCAACATCCTGCGTTTACAGCCCTGCCCAACGAATCTGATTTAGATGAGAAAAATACAGCCATAAACGAATGGCAACGTCGCTCTGAATTGTTTGATTTTAAACGTGAAGACCGGGTGCCCGATATGGAGCTCAACTATGTATTGTGGTACGGACTAAAAGGTACAACATCTCCTATGCCTATGCCGGTAAGGGCTGCATTTGTAAAGCCTGTTTTAGGTAGAGATGAGGATGATTAAAAACTTTATTTCAGTTGTATAATTATTAGTTTAGAAGATTAATATTTTCTTTACCGTCAGTTATTCATTGTACCGAATTGAAATTAATTATAGAACAAAAGCTGCCACGAATGCACGAATATATAGTTGATTTCAATTGGACTAATTCATGTTCCCAATTGTTATTATTGGAATATTTTTCGTAGAACTTAAGCTTGTTTGGCTGTACAATTAAAGCACCGAAAAGTTTGGTTTCTTCATCTTTAGCTTTTTTTTTGGGAAGCTAAAAAGTAATGTGCACGCTAAAGTCGTTTTTTTTCTCATCATTCACCACCAACCACCACCTTCTCTACCGCACTTACACACCCGTTGCTACACACCACCCTTAGCATATATACGCCACTAGATAGTGAGGCAATGTTTACCCAAGTATTGTTGTTTCCTTTTTGCAGGGTAGCTTTTTGTTTCAGCACTACTTTACCCGATAAATCAGTTAGCCATAAGGTTGCAGATTGCGATGTAGGCGATTGAATGCTTATTTGCACCCTGTCTTTAGCAGGGTTGGGAAATATATTATTTACTACCACTTCGCTGTTGCGTGTGCCTTTTATAGCTACTATGTTAGAGTAGCTGTATTTTCCATCATTGTCTTTTTGCTGTAGGCGGTAGTAGGTTATATTGGCGTAGGGGTAGTTATCTGTATAGTTGTAACTGAGTGTTAGGCTGCTATTTCCATCTGCAGCTTTGGCGGGTACAAATGCCAAATTGCTAAATTGCAAACCGTTTGCCGACCGCTGAAGTACAAACCCTTTGTTGTTGGTTTCTGTAGCTGTTTGCCATTGTAGTATATTGGCATTGCCCTCTGCCTTACCTGTAAAACTAATTAGTTTAACAGGGGTAGTTGTACTAGCTGAAACAACTATATCGTCTACCAAAATACCCGATTGGTTGGCATTTGAATAGGCATGAAAACCAATATAGTAAACACCCGAAGTAACAGGGGTGAAATCGGTAGAGGAATTGGCAGAATTGTAGTTGTTGATTGAGGGATAATCTACAATCAAATTTGCCATACTATCTGCTGTTGGTGCTTTGCCATAAAAAACATTCATCTTTTCATTATATGAGGCAAGCGTACCGCTTTTGCCATACCTAAAAGCAAGATTGTAAGAAGTGCCGCCTATAAGGTTGATACCTCGGGTATATAACCAGGCATTTGCAGGGTTGGTATTGGAATAAGTTGCAAGTGTTTGGTTGTCAAATCCCGGATTCGACGGATCGAAATATAAAACCCATCCATTGCCTGTTCCAAAATTTTCTTTTGATGTACAAATTGGCAAAAAGGGGTCTGGCGCTATTTCGAAGTTTTGCAGGTAAGGTACATTTACCGGCAAACAAGAATCGGTACTTTTCCAGG
>JANMZN010000307.1:0-5422 GCA_031383285.1 Segetibacter sp. | reverse complement strand
ATAGTTATGTATTTTTCCATTGAGATCATGAACAACAATATCGGGATAGCCCGCATCTATGGTTTTGGTAGCATTATATTTTTCCGAATGATTAATTCTGTCAATAATTAGTTTTTCATAAAGTTCAGAAAATGAACTGTCTTTTTCAAAGTTATAAACGCCTTTACTTATCCCATCACATCTTGTATGGCATACTTCACAATCGAAAACAAACTTGCTAATCTCAACATGTGGCATTTGAAAAAGCTAAATGGTAAAATAAAACTACGAAATATTATCAATTGGATTTGGCGGGTAGTTTAGAATGATCAAGTGTTTTGTCCCCCTATCATTCCTACCACGAACATTGTAGGTATACGTTTTATCAAAGTCAACGATATAGAAGGGAGCCGAGCAATACAATTCTCTAATAAACGGCGTTTCTTTAATTACAACCATACACTTTGCTTTACAATTTACAATAGCATTTCGTAACCGTACTTGATCATCACGAGTAAAGGCGTTTTGATCATACTCAGAAAATTCACTGTCATATGGTGGATCCAGAAAAACAAAATCGCCAGGTGAGGGTGCTCTTTCCTTCATAAATTCATCAAAATCTAGGTTAGAAAAAACTGCACACTCCAATAATTTTTTTACCGGTTTTGAAAAAATAGCTTCCACTTTAGCTCTAAAATTTTTCTTATTGTATGCGATACCGCCATAAGGAATATTAAACTCCCCCTTCTTATTAAATCTAAACATAGAAGCATAACAAAATTCACGTACAAAGTACCAATTGGCTACCGCCTTTTCAGGCGTCATTACTAATCTATCTTTAGCTACATCATTGGTTAATTTCCTTAGATATAAATACAATCCACTTTTTACGCCTGTTTCAACATGGTCAAGCAATTCATTTTCCAAAAATGTTTTGTTTTCTTTATGCTGAATATGCTTTATCCTTTTGAATTTATCATTTAAGGAATGGATAAGAAAAGAGATAAATTCATCTCTGTTAACAATGAATTTTTTTTGAAATAAAGGTCTGAATTGAAGTTGATCAATACTATTAATATACGCTGTTATGATTTTCGATAGTACTAATTTGTCAATGGTATGATCTACAAAATCAACGAAGGCGGTTAGCAAATTTTGACTGATTTGCTTTGATAGAATAGTAGCCTGATCCCATGCGTCTGCATAAATATTCAAATGCGTAACAAAAACTTTATTCCTACTGCTGATAAGTTCGTAAAATTTAAAAAGATCAGTGCTTTTATCGTTTAAATACGCATTGCCTTTGGGTTGCAAAGCAAAAAACACACCTCCACCACCAAAAAAAGCTTCATAATAATTTTTGAATTCCGGTACGAATTGTGAGAATTCGAAAAATTCATCGTATTTGCCACCTGTCCATTTTATAACGGGTCGAACTTTAATCCCTATATTTTGCTTACCTTTTGATTTCATGATTGTCAAATAAACAAATGCAATTTTGATTATTTGCAGCGGTTGAACAAGTATATTCTTAATAAAAATTAGACATCAAATAAATTGGTGGTTGTTTTAAAAATATAACTGCCAAACAAGATAAATATAATGCATTAAATTTCAACTATACAAACGAATAAAACATGAGTCACAAAGGAATCAAAATAAGAAATATCAGCTGCCAAACTTTTGGGCGCAGATGCTTTATAGCTCAATGTAAACCGTCACAACCCTGACAAGACACTTTATGAAAGAAACGATTACCATATTATCCGAGAAGAAAATATTGATATTGGTAATGGTTATTTTATGAACGATTATTAGATGGAGAAGAAGTTGTATGATAGTAAACTTAATATCCTGAATTCAAATATACATTTGCTTTTTCCGCCGCTTCAATCGCCTCAAACGAAGACAGCAACTCAGCCTTTCCTCTTCTAACACAAACATTGTGTTCATAGTGAGCTGAAGGTTTACCATCCTTGGTTCTAACTGTCCAACCATCATCATCATAAAACACCTCTTTCACTCCTAAGTTAATCATTGGCTCAATGGCAATTACCATTCCTTCCTTGAGTTTAGGCCCTGATCCTCTCTTACCAAAATTTGGAACTTGCGGATCTTCGTGTAAACTTCTGCCTAACCCATGACCAACCAACTCTCTAACTACACCATAATGATGTAGCCTTTCACAATATTCCTGAATGGCAAATGCAATATCACCTACTCTATTTCCCTGATGGGTTTTTTCTATCCCTTTATACAAAGATTCTTTGGTAACCTTCATCAGCTTCAGTACTTCTTCACCAGGATCACCAAGGGCAAATGTATAAGCACTATCGCCATGAAAGCCATTCTTAAAAACGCCTAGATCAACAGAAACAACATCACCTTCCTTCAAGACATTGTGCGTAGGAAACCCATGTACTACTGCATCGTTTACAGAAATACATGAAGCAAAAGGATACCCTCTATAATTTTTAAAACTAGGAATGGCATTGTGATCAAGCATCACTTGTTCAGCAAGATTATTTGCTTGCATTGTTGTAACCCCTGGCTTTAAAAATGAAGCCACTTCTGCCAATACGGTACCAACAAGCAAGCAGCTTTCCCTCATTAATGTAATCTCAGCTTCTGTTTTATAAAAGATCATATCACGTGGTCTAGACATCTTAAAAATAAACCTGCCAGTTTTCTGGCAGGTTTACAAAATTATTTCAAAAAATATTATTAAACAGATGCAGTCGTCGCCTGTCTTCCTTGAACTCTGCCACTGTTCATCAATCCATCATATTGTCTCATCAACAACTGTGTTTCAATTTGCTGAAGTGTATCTAGTATAACACCAACCATAATCAACAAAGAGGTACCACCAAAGAATGATGAAAACTGACTTGTAACGCCAAGTCTTTGTGCAAATCCAGGTAAAATACCCACCAATGCTAGAAAAACGGCTCCAGGCAAAGTGATTTTATCCATTATAGCACCAATGTAATCGGATGTAGGTTCACCAGGCTTAACTCCTGGAATAAAGCCGTTACTCCGCTTCAAATCTTCACCCATTTGTTTTGGGTTAAAAATTAAGGCAGTATATAAAAATGTAAATGCAATTACCATTACTGAATAAACCAACATGTACCAAAAGTTGCTATGATCACCGAATACTTTTGCAACTCCCTTTCCACTCTCTGTAAATGAAAACAGTGTAGGAAGAAACATGATTGCCTGAGCAAAGATAATTGGCATAACACCAGCCATGTTAACCTTCATAGGAAGGAATTGTCTTGCACCGCCGATTTGCTTATTTCCAACAATTTGCTTTGCATAACTAACAGGTATCTTACGAACACCTTGAACAAGTACAATAATACCCATTATAATCGCTATGAAAATTGCAAGCTCGATAAGAAATATCAATAATCCACCGCCACCACGTGTTTGCTTTGCGCCAAACTCTTGTATAATGGCTTGAGGAAATCGTGCAAGGATACCAACCATAATGATGATAGACGTACCATTTCCTAACCCTTTGTCTTGAATCTTCTCTCCCAACCACATTACAAACAATGTTCCTGAAGTTAGAATTACAATTGTAGAAAGCGTGAAGAAAGGCGCATATGATTCCAAAATAGCTTCGCCGTAACCCGGTCCATGTAAATAAGCAACATAAGCACTAGCTTGGAAAGCCGTAACAATAACCGTTAAATAGCGTGTCCATTGGTTAATTTTCTTACGACCACTATCACCCTCCTTCTGTACTTTTTGCAATTGAGGAACCAAGATGGTCATCAATTGCATAAATATAGAAGCAGAGATATATGGCATAATGCCCAATGCAAGTATAGAAGCTTGTGAAAATGCTCCACCTGCAAAAGTGTCAAACAAACCCAATAATCCTCCATTTTTAGAGGCGCTTGCCTGAGCACTTGCCAAAATCTTAGGATCAAGACCAGGCAATACGATATGAGTACCTAAGCGGTAAGTAAATACCAAAGCCAGCGTAATCAATATTTTGCTACGCAATTCTTCGATTGCCCAGATATTCTTTATGGTTTGAATAAATTTTTTCACTTGATAATTTGAATTGTTGGTGTAAATCTCGTTAAAGCCAAAAAGACGCATCAATGATGCGTCCGGCAAATATCGTAAAAATTATCTTACAATTTCAACGGTGCCTCCAGTTGCTTCAATAGCAACCTTAGCTTTTTCACTGATTGCATTGACTTTGAATGTTACAACGCTTTTCAGTTCACCATTACCTAATATTTTAATAAGGTCTGTTTGACCAATAAGACCATTAATGTATAAGTTCTCTGGAGAGATTTCGGTGAAACCGTATTTTTCAATAATGCTCTCAATCTGACCCAGATTTAATACTTTGTACTCAACGCGATGTGGGTTTTTAAATCCACGCTTTGGAACCCGACGCTGAATTGGCATTTGACCACCTTCGTGACCTTTTTTGCTCTTATAACCTGCACGACTTTGTCCGCCTTTATTTCCTTTAGTAGCTGTACCACCCTTACCGGATGCTTCACCTCTACCCAAGCGCTTTTCTTTATGAGTTGAACCTTGCGCCGGTTTTAAATTATGTAGTTTCATTTACTTTATTTTTACTTACGGGGTTATTTCCCCTCGCTTATATAAATCGAACTTGTTGATTTAATAATTAGCTAAAATACTAATTACAATCCTCCACTTTCAAAAGATGACCTGCTCTTTTCACCATTCCTAAGATTTGGGGAGTAGCATCTACTTCAACAGAAGCATTCATCTTTTTCAAACCCAATGCTGTAACTGTTCTTTTAGCAGTTTCAGGTCTGTCGATAACGCTTTTTACCAATGTAATTTTTATTCTTTTCATTTGTTTTAGTTTCTCGAGTGAATGTCTAGATTTAATTATTAAACCAAAACACTAAACCGGTTTTATGCACTAAATACTTTCTTTAAACTAATGTTTCGAGTTCTTGAAATGGTTATTGGCTCTCTCAACATTGCCAAAGCTTTAAAAGTTGCTTTAACAACATTATGCGGATTAGCAGAACCAAGGCTCTTTGCAAGTACGTCTGTAATTCCAGCACTTTCCAAAACAGCACGCATGCTACCACCGGCTATTACACCAGTACCATGAGCTGCAGGTTTGATGAAAACCTTAGCTGCACCTTCTTTAGCCAATTGGTCATGAGGAATTGTTCCATGCATAATAGGAACCTTTATCAGATTCTTCTTAGCATCTTCAATGCCTTTTGTAATCGCTTCTTGCACTTCCTTTGCTTTTCCTAAACCATGACCTACTACACCTTTCTCATTACCCACGACTACCAAGGCAGAAAAACTAAAAGTACGTCCACCTTTTGTAGTTTTCACTACACGATTTATTGAGACTACTTTCTCTTTCAGTTCCAGGTCACCGCCTTTTACTTTATTTAAAATTGGTTTTGCCATCTTA
>JANMZN010000234.1:0-2019 GCA_031383285.1 Segetibacter sp. | reverse complement strand
AATGCCGTTTTCGACAACCCAAAACTTGCAAATCTTACTGAAGATGATAAAATTAAAGCAATCAAAGATGTTGATGCCGATTATTTTAGTAAAGCAGGTTCTAACGAAGAAAAAGCATTTTTTCAAAAATATGGAGATTTTGGTGTAGATTTGTACAAATCATCAAATTCTGTAATGGACGACTGGGGCGAACTTGAACTTACTACAGAACCTGTAGCCAATACATTAATTGTAAAAAAATCAAATTGTAATTAAAAAAAAGGTATCATGAAAACTAAATATATAATAGTAATACTGTTTTTTCTAAATCTATTTAGAACAAATGCACAAACAATGATAAAAGATATTTCTGAACTTATTGGAATTGACAACATTCAAGGAGCCTATTACAAAGACACCCAAAACAAGTTAGACCCTTATGTGGGTACTTATGTTTATACTAATGGAGCTACTTCTTTGAAATTTGTATTTAAGAAAGTGTTGTATAAAAATCAAACCTATTATACAGAGGATGTTTTGGTAGGAGAATATCAATATATAGTAAACGGAGTAGAAATAGCAAATACACTCAATCGGTTCAATTTAAATTATACTGCCGAGGAAATCTTCAAACATAGCGTTAAAGGAAACGATATATATGATGGTCAAACCTACTGCAATGATTGTGCCCCAAATGAAGAACACTTCTATACATATTTATATGACTCTAATGCGCAAGGAGGTGCTGTTTTTGACATTAAAAAAACGACACAAAATGGCAAAGAAGCCATACGAGTGATAATAGGTTGGAGTTTGAGACAACAAAAAGATACTGACCCACCATTACCTAATCCTTCATTACCAGGAGGAGTGTATTTAATGTTGCGGGGGTATGATAATCAATATCTTTACAAAGATTTTATAAAAAACGATTGTCCACCTGGAGTGCAAGGTTCTAGGGAATCTTATGAAGTATTAGCAGGAAAACACACTTCAACACTTTCTCAAGCCGATGCAGATCAAAAAGCTTTGGACGACATGAATGCTTATGGTCAAGCAAATGCGAATGCAAAAGGCTGGTGTGTTTTTAAAAATAAAGCCCTAGTTAATGTTCCTTTTACAAGAAACAATTGTTTGGGTAAAATAGGTTCAACCGTCCTGTATTCATTACAAGCAGGATGGTACACCTCTACTAAAACACAGGAAGAAGCTGATGGATTTGCAATGAAAGCAGGACAGGATTATGCAAACGGTAGGGGTACTTGCAATTAAATTGTTTAAAGTTTACTAAACCGAAATGATTTTTATAACAACCCTGTTAGCCTTTGGAAGGCTAACAGGGTTTTTTGCATAAAAAAGAAATGAAATTTTTATTGTTGTTACATTTGCCAAAACGAACACGGCGACCTAAAAAACATCTGCAAAAAGTTCCTTAGAAAAACTCCGCATTCTATGATAAAAGCAAAAAAAAAGCCTCATCCTTTTTAGGAATGAGGCTTTGAAATTAAATCCCCAAAACGATCATAGGATCAATATCTAGTTTTTGACTGATATCTCTAGCCGTTTTTAGGGGAGGTTCGCTTTTACCGGTTAAATATTCACTTACTCTTGATGTGCTAACGCCTAATAATTCTGATAAACGTTTCTGGTTTAAGCCTCGCTCGTACATTCGCAACTTCATCGCTTCTATAAGTGTGGGTGCTTTGATTGGTTCGTATGTTTCTTCGTAATCGGCTACCATATCGGAAAGTAAATCCAATTCGATATAATTTTTATCATTAGTTGCGGTTGTATTGTCAACTATAGTTAACAATTCCTCGATACGATTTGTTATTGCAGTGTACTCTTTTTTTGTTTCTATTGTTCTCATAGTTTCTAAATGTTTGAACAGTCTGTTTTATCATATACTGAATGTGTACCAATAAATCGAATATACACTTTACTGGAAGCGAAAATTATAATGGCGACAAGCCGATAATCATTTCCTTTGATATTGAAAACATACCGATTATTGCCGATATAATCAACAGAATTAAAGGT
>JANMZN010000228.1:0-2117 GCA_031383285.1 Segetibacter sp. | reverse complement strand
CTCCAACCAAAGAAGATAGTTACAATAAACCAAAACAGACTGAAATTTAAAATCCAAATAAGAAATAGTCCGATTAAATAATACATTCCCCATAACAGGCCAATGCAAAGAGGAAGATACATCAGAAAGCGAAGAACATTTAGAACTTGTTTCATAAAACAACAGTTTTTTAATTGCCTTAATGTCCCTATAGGCTTTTTGAATAAAAATAGCGTGGGACATTCAGCGTATTTCGAGAGGTAAGGCACTGGTATGCCAACAATCAGAAACAACCAAAAGCCCACGCCGGAGCGTGAGCGTTCAGCCTTCGTTTCTCTGATAGTTTTAAAAATTACCAGTTTTTACCTATGAGAAATAAAGCCAACCGCTAACAATATATTCAGCACTAAAAGTATAGCATGAAAATGACAAATGCAACTTTGCAATATGAATACTTCTTTGCCTAATAAATAATAGGTCGAAGATTGCCTTTCTATCTTTTCTTAGTAATTTTATTTTGTGGATAAAATTGTATTAGGCGGTTAAATTTATCCCCGTTCTTCGAGGTGTTCCTTTCTGGCATCTCGAAGCTAAGATAAATGTAGTTCTCCGAACTGCTGTCTTTGAAACACATGTTCCGTTCAACGGGAAGACAAAAACTAACCAACATAGAACTAAGTATAGGTTGTTTGCAACGGGTATAACAATACGACGGTTACCTTACTAATTTTTCACCAGCGCAGGGTCTCATGCCTGCACGCAAAAGGCTAAGCAAATGAAGACCCCAATTTGACCAATTCCGGTCTTACTTAACTTCAAATATGATTGGTTGGAAAGCTAGGTAGTTTATATATTTCCCGTTTTGCAAAGCCGGCTCCCAATCGGGACTTTTACGTAATACACGAATTGCCTCGGTCGTACACGGCTGGCAAAGCTCCGGCATCTTAATAGCCTCGATGTTGCCAACCTTGCCTTTCTGATCTACAATGAACTTTAATTCCACAGTATACATTCCTATTGGTGCTCCCGATTTTGCAGCAACATTACCCTTCAGGTTTTTCCGCAGGTATTTCATCCAACCTTCAGCCCCGCCTTTAAAGTGGGCCTCGCTTTCTATTTTACAATAAGGTAGTTCATTCCCTAAGCTGTCCCAGCACTTTTGCTCATAGCCTTTACCACCATACGACTGGTAAGCTGATTTGGTGCCATTACTGAAGTAGTGTGTCCGTTCGATAATTTTGGAGCTATCATCGTAGATTGCAATGTTTAGAAGAATACCATCTGGTGAATAATTTTTGAAGGTTCCTACAGGATAAAAAGAATTGCGATTCCTGTATGTACCCGACGATTGTAGTACATCGCCTTTTGAGAAGTATACCTGCCCAAGCCATAAATTGTTTAGCCGGGTAAATTTAGTATAGATATATGCGCTGTCCTTTGTAGTAACTCCTCCCCAATGATCATGGTAAGAAACTGAACTATCTTCTTGGCAAAATACTGCACCCGCTGGGGCAGTGATAGAAATAATAAATGTCATTAAAAAATGTCTAAACTTGCTCCGCATAATAAAGATTTGATACGCAAAATAAGGCTCCCAATTGTGTATTCTCCTATTTAATCTACTTTTTTTGGCCTGTGGTATCCGCAGGGATCCTGCATTCACCCTACTGCTTTAAGCATTCCGTACAACCACTCAAACCAAACACGAAATCCCCCTCCTTAAGTGTTCCGCTAGGACCACTTAAATCCTAATTGACGGCAGGATTTCGTCCGGCAAAACAACTGTAAACAGCTAATCTAAAAACTGCCTATGAAAAGTTATGAAGTGGTTGATTTCCCCGTTAGTTTAAGCATTCCCCGCTTTGGCTAGCTGAACACAAAAGTTATTATATCTTTATTACGAAATGAAACATCTATTCTTGTTGATTGTATTTTTTTGTGGCCTCACTTTATACCAAAGTATGGGTCAGGATTTATATAATATACCATTTGAGAAGTCATGCAAATACGGCTTGATGAAAGAAGATGGAAGTATAATTTTCAATGCCAGATACAAGAGTATAATTCCTCTTTACGACACATTTTATAAAGCAGAAACCCCTTTCAATAAAATAGGTGTTATTTCATCAAACGGACGA
>JANMZN010000196.1:0-20096 GCA_031383285.1 Segetibacter sp. | reverse complement strand
TAGCTTTTGTAAACAACACTTTTGTAGATGAGCTAGAAGCCAAAATTGGAATCAATGACCTGGCCATTCAAAGGGGTTATGGTGTTTTTGATTTTTTCAGGACCCAACATTATGTACCGCTGTTTTTAGACGATTACCTGGATAGATTCTACCATTCTGCCAATATTTTGCGTCTGGCTATTCCGCATTCAAAAGAAGAAATGGTCTCCATTATCCTAGAACTGATCAAGAGGAATGAAATAGCAACTTCCGGTATTCGGATGGTTTTAACGGGCGGATATTCAGAAGACAGCTACCACATAGAACGGCCCAATTTTATCATTACCCAAAAGCCCATCGAATTGCCATCAGAAGAAATTTTTCTGAAAGGATTGAATATTATTACGCACGATTATAAACGGGAATTGCCTGCTATTAAATCAATCAACTACTTAACAGGCATTTATCTGCAGCAAAAAATTTCGGAGAGTAAAGCAGATGAGGTCTTGTATAAAAACAAAGGAAACATTCTTGAGTTTCCGAGGGCAAATGTTTTTATTGTGACCGAAAACGATACGGTTGTTACCCCGAGAGATGGTGTTTTGTATGGTATTACACGGAAAAAAATATTGGAGATAGCTCAAGAAAAGTACAAAGTTGAGCAGCGAGTCATCACAATTGATGAATTGCATAAAGCCAAAGAGGTTTTTTTTACAAGCACGACAAAAAGGATATTGCCTGTAATGTGCATTGATGGAAAAAAAGTAAGCAGTGGTGAAGCCGGCGAGGTTACCAAATCGCTCTACGATTCATTCTTGCAAATGGAGAATGTGCTCCTTGGTCATGGTTAAACGTTGCTTCCCCCGTTACACTAAAAGGCAATTAATAATTAATCACCTGTTCTTCCATCATTTCCGGAATTGCCCTAAATTCATATTGTTGGTTGCGTAGTTGGGGTTCAAATCCTGCTTCTTTGATAGCCTGTTGAATGCCTTTGCTTGTAAATCGATGAGGCGCACCTGCGGCACTTACCACATTTTCTTCTATCATAATGCTTCCGAAATCGTTGGCACCTCCATTTAAGCATAGCTGAGCTACTTGCTTACCCACGGTTAACCAACTGGCTTGTATGTTTTTTACATTGGGCAACATGATTCTGCTGATGGCAATCATTCTTATATATTCGTCAGCAGTCGTTAGATTGTGTACTCCCCTTATTCGTGTCAGCAATGTATCTACATCCTGAAAAGTCCAGGGAATGAAAGCGATGAACCCTTTTGCATTATCAGGTTTCTTAGCCTGCACTTCTCGAAGTTTTACAAGGTGTTCCATCCGCTCAGCTACGGTTTCTACATGGCCAAACATCATGGTAGCACTCGTTGTAATGTCTAATTTATGCGCTTCGTGCATTACATCCAACCACTCCTGAGATCCGCATTTCCCTTTGCTGATGAGTCTCCTTACCCTATCTACCAGTATTTCGGCTCCGGGACCGGGAAGGCTGTCCATACCCGCTTCTTTTAATGCCATTAATACTTCGCGGTGTGTACTCTTTTCTATTTTGGTGATGTGTGCTACTTCCGGTGGGCCAAGGGTATGAAGCTTGAGGTTTGGAAACATCGCTTTCAACTTCCGGAACAGGTCAACATAATACTGAAGCCCTAAGTCAGGATGATGACCGCCTTGCAACAACAGTTGCTCTCCGCCATACTTAAACGTTTCTTCTATTTTGGTACGATAAGTTTCTATATCGGTAATGTAAGCCTCAGGATGGCCCGGAATGCGGTAGAAATTACAAAACTTGCAATTTGCAATACAAACATTGGTGGTGTTCATATTTCGATCTATTATCCAGGTAACTTTTCCATGTGGAACTTGTTTTTTGCGCAATTCGTTGGCTATGTGCATAAGGTCAGCTGTTGGAGCATTTTCAAACAAAAACTTTCCTTCTTCAGCACTTAAAAAATCAAAATCAGACGCTCTTTGGTATAAATCGGATAGTTGCATTGTACAATTTAAATCAGGCACAAAAGTACAGCATGAATGAGTTGCTTCCTTTTTTGTGACAATTTGGAACCTTAAATATTATTAGTTATAAACAAGCAATAGGGTTGAATAGTTTGCAAAGCACAAAAAAAGAGGACGATCGTCCTCTTTTCACTATAATAAACATCGTCAATAAAGTTATTTGATAGACTGAAATACTGTTTGGTTTACTACTACAGGGTATTTCTTTTTTAATTCCGCAATCCATTTATCTTCCAAAATTTGCTGGTAATCGCTGATGACCATTCCTCTCGCATCTTCAAAAGAACGCTGAGAAGGTTCTTTGTAAAGGTTAAAAATATAGTTGAAGGTATATGAGCCGTCATTCTCATTTTTTACCGGGGCAGTAAACAACCCGTTGCTAAAATTGGTCCTGTCAACAACCGGTAATTGAGAAAGCTCATAACGTCCACTGTCAGCTATTACATCTGTTTCGTATTTGCTGGTTATTGCTCTCCAATTTCCAACACCTTGTTTCATTTTCATTTGCAAGGTATCTGCCAACTGTTCGTTGTTGGCAGTAATGATGAGTGCATCTGCACTTGCAGGCCATTGGTATTTCTCTTTGTGAGCTGTATAATACTGCTGAAGACCGGTACTATCACCATTTGCTTTTCCCCAAACCTTTTTTTCCATAATGGCAAAAAGCAAATTTGCATCTTTGAATTCCTTTACCTGTTTTGCAAAATCGGCATTGTAATCTTCCATATGATTTCTGTAGTATTCATCAGCAGCTACATTTACGTACTGATTCAGAAGAGACTTATAATTAACGGGCTCTTCTGATCCATTTCTTGCAGACATTACATAGTTAGCAAAATCTTCTGCTTTTACATTCTGCTTAGTAAATGAAAAAATAACCGTCTTGGCAGAAAGACCTTTTACAATTATTTCCTTTTTCTCTTGTGCACTATCAACATACGTAAACAGATCATTTTCTTTGTAAACAGCCGGCTTGTATTTGATGGTTGCAAGTGTTTTGCTGATTAAGTTTTTCTTTGCCTGTTCCATTCTGTTGTCCTTTACCACTTTCTCTTGCACAATGGCAAAGGTGGTTGGGTCATTAATGTCTTTAGGTGCTTCATTTGCTTCAATTAGCTTTAGCATATGAAATCCAAATGCAGTCTGAAATGGTTTTGAAAGCTGACCCGTTTTTGATAAATCAAATGCCGCGTTTTCAAAATCGGGGGAATAAGTTCCCGTTGTAAATTCAGGTAGTTCACCATTGTTGTTATTACTACTCAGGTCATTGCTTAATAACGCTGCTAATCTTCCAAAAGGTTCTCCTTTCAAAATAAGGTTGTAAACGCTGTCAGCTTTTTTTTCTGCAATTGCTATTTCTGCTGCTGAACTATTTGGCGGAACGGCAATCATAATCTGTGCTACCTTTCTGCTGCCGAGTGGTTTTCTTTCGCCTGCATTTTTGAAAATATGATAACCCAACTTTGTTTTGAAAGGGGCCGAAAAAGTATTGACCGGCAAGCTATAAATAATATTTTCAAGACGGTAAGACAATGAGAAAGCGGTAATATAACCAAGATCTCCTTTGTTTTGCTGGGTAGAAGCATCACTTGAAAATTGTTGTGCTATTGCTTCAAATTTTTTGCCTGCTTTTAGTTCATTATACGCTTCTTGTATTTTTTTGTATGCTTCTGTTGTATCGCTATCAGTTGGAACTTCAATAAAAACCTGGGCAAGTAATATTTCTTTCTGGCTTCTTGCAAAGGCTTCCTTCACCATTTCTTTTACATTGGCCTGCTCATTTATTATATTATCAGCTATCTGCCGACGAAAATTCTGAAGCTCATACTGTTGGGTAGCATCTTTTTCAAGCCCATCATCGTAAGCCGCCTGTACTTTCAATTTAAAATTGGTGTACAGGTCAAGATACTCTTTTAGTGATGCTTTTCGATCGGTTCCCGTATTTGGGTTCTTATTAAAAGCAGTTAGAAACTCCTCCTTGCTTACAGTCTGCTTACCGTAGTTGAAAAGGGTTTGAGAAAACAATGCAGTTGTCATGGTTATAGACAAAAAAGCCAGTGCAAATTTTTTCATCCGGGGAAATTATTTAGTGGTTTTTTGAGATTTTATTTTTGCCATCAGCACATCGTCAAATTGTTCTATGCCTAACATTTTGCCAATGATACGCTTTTGAGAATCTAACAAATATAGTGTAGGTGTTTTAAATACGTCGTACAACTGCCTGTAGTTGGCAATGTTTTTCTTTGCCTCTTCTTCTTTTACAGATTTTGGTTGGTAGATGTGGTACCAATCTTTCAGCTTGTGATCTACAATAAACTTCTTCCATTCGGTATTGACAGCGTCATCCACATTTACACCAACAATTTTTACACCCAATGCTTTCCATTTTGCCTCATATATAGAGTCCACTCTTGGTACTGTTTCTTTGCAATGCCCGCAATTTGGATCCCAAAAAACAACAAAAGTATAAGGAGCCGTAATACCATATAATGAAACGGCTTTTCCTGCTGTGTCTATCATGTTCAATTCTGCTGCAGGCTCTCCCAATTGATTTGCCATCAAGCTATAAGCCCTGTCAAAAATGTACTTTCTTTGCTTTTCGGTTAGCCATGCGGTATCTCCTTTACTATAATAATTGTCGAATAATTTTAAAAATACTTTCTCCTGACCCATAAATTCAGGGTTGATGTATTTATCCGTAAACTTACCAAGCAGGTAATTAAACAATTCTTTATTTGATCTGGAAAGCAGCAACATATAGTTTGCTTCGCTAAAAATAGAATCGGCATCAGGTACTACATAATACTTAAAATATTCTTCTACTTTAGGATCAAAGAACGGTGTACGAACAAGGCTTTCGTTTTCAAACGATACATCATCCCACCAATGGTCTTTTACGTACCTGTAAGGATATACTGAGTCGGGTTTACCATTTACCAAAGGAACAGGAGGCGTTTCTGGTCGTTTCATAGTTTGGAAGAAACCTGCAAGCATTGAATTAGCATGGTTTTTAATAATGTTTTGCCTGTATTCTTCCAATTGATTATTAGCGCTTACAAGGTCTTTTCTGATTGCCGCAGAGTCCTTGGCTGTTTTTGCAGCGGAAAGACTTTGCTGTAATCCCATAATAGCGGGAGACTTTTCAGCTAGAAAGTAGGTATAGTCCTGGAACAATTGGTTGTCTAAAGATCCTTTGATGGTAAACTTATTTAGGTTGGTTGTATCTGCAGCCAATGAGAAATGCTGTTCTTTATCCATCAAAAATTCAAAAAGAAGGTATTTAGCGGGAGAAACGACAAAGTAAATTCCTTGTGGTAGTTTTTTTTCTCCTTTAAATACGCCTTCACTTTTTTCGTTTACCCATGCAGAGTCGGATAGGTTTTTATACTTACCAAAGTAATTGCCCAGGTAAATCCAGGTGTTTTTGTAAGGAGATAAGGTTATCGGTATGTTGTACCCTTCTGGATTATCTTTAGTAGTTGCCGTAGCAGTTGGTTTTTTCGTTTGAGCTACGGATGAAAGACAGGTAATGGCAACCATGCCCATTATTAAAATTCGCCTCATGTTGTAAAAATAATTAGTTGTAAAAATATCTTTATTAAACTAAAAGTATTTTTCAAAAATGTTAATTACACGTGAACAGGCAAAAAGGTGGCATATAGATGCATTTTTTCCTAATGTATGTGCCATTCATGAATGATAATCAGGTATAGCCGGCGTTTACGCTATAGTTGTAAATTTCAAATCCAATGCCTTATTGAAAAAATTAGTGGGATTGATTCCAACTATTTGAAATGATACTACCCAGGCTTGCGTCGTTTACAACTTTCAAATTTATGGGTATTTCCTGTTGCATTTCATCAACATGTGAAATAACACCTACTATCCTGTTTTCTTTTCGTAGGCTTTTTAATGTATCAAAAACGATTGCCAAAGCATCTTTGTCCAATGATCCAAAACCCTCGTCGAGAAAGAAGAAGTTTTGATTGGACTTAGTGAGATGCTGAATATTGTCGGCCAATGCAAGTGCCAATGACAATGCTGCCTGAAAAGTTTGGCCTCCCGAAAGAGTCTTAACATTTCTTGTCTGGCCATCATTCATAAAATCTCTCACTATAAACCCATTGTTTTCATCCAACTCCAAACTCAATTTCTGACGGGTCATTTTATTAAATCTTTCATTGGCACTATTTACCAGGTTTTGCAGGTAAACCGAGGAAACATAATTTACAAAACCACTTGATCTGAATAAGTTATTAATCACTTTTAAATTCTCAGCACGCAATACCAGCTTATCAAGTTCTTGTTGCAAAGTATTCCGCAGTTGCATTTTTGTTTTCAAATCTTCCAAATCATGTTTGCCCTTTATTAATTGCTCCGATTGTGTTGTCCATTCAGTTTTCAGTTGCCCTATACTATCTTTCAATAATTGATGTGCTTCGACATTATATGTTTTACCTTCTACTTTCAAGTACGCTTCCTTTAGTTGAACCTCGATGACATGCATTGCTTTTTTAAAAGTTTCAATAACAGACCTTTCTTTTTTTATATCTATTTCAATGGATAAAATATTAGCGACTGCTTGTTCTGATAAGTGGCCTTCCTGAACCAGCAAATCTGCAATTTGTTTCTCCAGTTTTTCTTGTTGATCAACATTTGCAACAATTTGTTTCTTTAGTTCTTCCAATCTCCCTTCAAGTCCGGAAAGGCTATTGGTACTTTGGGTTGCTATTACTTGAGCTAGTTCATACGATTTTATGATGGTCTCATAATTGGTTTGCAAAGTTGATCGCATTGAGTTAAGGTCATTTGCAGTAATAAGTATGGATGATGAAAAGTCATGGAGTACAACCTGCGTTTTTAGTGTCTCTACCTGACCTTCATACTTTGCTTTTTCATTTATTAAACCTTCAATCAATTGCTTATATTCTTTAACCTTTTTATCTGCTGCAGTTACTTTTATTTCTTGTGCATCCCGCTCTGCTTTCAGTCTTTTCAAAGTATTATTTTGTTCTTCTACTTCTATCAACTGCTGCTTAACTCTGTTTTCATCGGTTATCGAATAGCCATCAAAAGAAAAAGTATCCGTAAATTTTTCAAGCTCCGCTTTTTGTTGTTGCAGTTCTGTTTGCGTTTGGATGAATTGGTTTGAAAGCGTTTCGTAATTTGCATAACTGCCGGATAATATTCGCAACGTAGTTTGCAGCTTCTCCTTCTTTTCCTCTAGTTTTAAAACAGCTTGTTGCTTTTCTTCCAATTCTTCAGTTACACTTTCTGCCGAGTAAATATTGGGATGATGTGTTGAACCACAAAGCGGACATGCTTCAGCATCGGTTAATGTGCTGGCAAAAGCTTCTAACTTTTTTGATAACCTCAAATGATCCAACGCTGATTTTATCAATTGAAGACTTTGGTCGTATGCTATGATTGTTTTTTCCACCCATTCATTCACCCTAAAAATAGTTTCGGGCATTTCAGATAAACCTGTCAATTCTTTTATTGGTTGAATCTTATTTTGAATTTCTTCCTTTACTGATAAAACCTTTTTCAAATGTTCAGCTAGTCGAAGGTTTGTTTTATTGGAAATAGCATTTAATTCGTTTCGCTTATTATACCAATTGCTCAATCTCACCAGCAAACTGGTATCAGGTATTTTGCTTTCCTGCTCGCTAATGGTTGCTTTTAAAATTGTCAATTGATCTGTCAATGTTTGAAGATGTTGCAGCTCTTTATCTATGATGTCTTTTCCATTATTGATTCTTACAGTAACACCATCTATTTGTGCTAATAAAGTTTTTAAGTTAATAATTTTTCCTAACTCTTCTGCTTTTTGCAAGAGTAATTCCTTTCTTTCGTATTGTGGTTTTAGACCAGACAGTTGCTCGTTTACTTCCGATAGTTTTACTGTAATGATAGCTTTATCAGCTAATAGTTTATCGACCTCTCCTTTCTGAATTTTAACTTGCTGGCGTACAGTTTTTACAATATCCAACGGTGCTTTAAATAGTAGTTGGCACTTTTCGTATGCAACGACTTTTTTTTCTAACTCATTAATGGTGGGTTCTTGTTTTTTCAGTTCATTGAGTGAAGCAGATTTATTGTTTACTTCTTCAAAATAAGACTGTATATTTTGTAGTTGTATTTCCGCTTCTGTTTTTTCTTTTATAGATATTTCCAGATTATTTACATTCAGATTCAATACATTAATTCCTGATTGTTTTTCTTTTATGACCTCTTCTTTGTATTCGGGTAAGGTCAGCATTTGCCCTTGCATATTGCTGATGACAAGATCATTTTGTTTACTCAGTTTTTGGACCTTGTTTCCCAATTCAAACTTTCCAAGGTTGAAAATTTCTTTGAGCATTTGGACCCGTTCAGTTTCTTTTAATTGCAGAAATTCCTGAAATTTTCCTTGCGGAATAATGATTGTTCTTTTAAAATTGTCATAAGATAAACCAAGGATTTCTTCAGCATTTACTGCAATAGGCTGCCATGCATCCCGGTAGATATATGCTTTGCGGTCAAATGCGCTTACATCCTCAAACTTCTTTTTATTTCGCCGGGCACTCGCAGTAAATTTATATTTTGTTTCATCAACGCCACTAACAAAAACGAAGTCAATCAATAAAGTGTTGCTTTTTAGATTCATCATATTATAGCTCCGACTTTCGCGACTGTTCAATCTTTCTGTATCTCCATATAATGCAAAAGAAATGGCTTCGAGAATAGTTGATTTGCCACTACCGACTGCACCAAATATTCCAAATAGCCCCGCAGCTGTCAGCCTTGAAAAATCTATATTAGTTTCTTGTTGGTAAGAGTACAATCCTTTTATGGTAAGGCTGATGGGTATCATAATTATTCTTCTGTTGCTAGTACTTCTTTAAATATTTTCATAGTTGCTTCATCCGGAGCTTGTCCCTTTTGCCTCTGAAAAAACTCGACAAATAATTGCTCAACCGATTTGTTCAAGTCAATGGAACCTTTGGTATTCAAAATGAATGCTTTGGTTCTCACTTTCGGAACAATATTGACGATGCCGGGATGTATTTCGTTCAGTAATTTCCGATCATTTAATGACAGGTATTCATTGGTTACCATTGTAATTTCCACTAAAGCTTCTTTGTTTTCATCAAGCCATTTCAAGGCATCTTCCATGTTTTCAAAACGATTTCTCAGCAGTGGTTTTCCTTTGGTAAGTGCAATATTTTTGTACGTTAGTTTCTGTTCGGGTTCAGCTTCTATGAGTACTACATATTTTGTTTGTCCCGCTTCTGCAAAGCTGTAGGATAATGGGCTACTGCTATAAACTATTGGGCAAGGTTCAGTAGCTATTACATGGTATCTGTGAAGGTGTCCGAGAGCAACATATTGTATTTGTTTCGGAATATTTTCAGCGTAAATGGCCTGCGCTCCCCCAATGTGCAAAATTGGTTTTTCATCTTCCGGTTCTTCCAGTGCAGCTTGTCCTTTTACCTGAAAAAAAAGATGAGCACACAACATATTTATGCCTTGATCATCACAGTATTTATCGGCGAGTTCCTGCCACCTGTTCTGCAAAACAGTTCTTAGTTCCTCCTCAGGGTTTTCATTACCGAGATAGGTTTTCAGCCTGAACTCATTTGCATAGGGGGTTGCGATTATCCTCAATGGAGCATCCCAATGTTGTAGATATAGTTCTATAAAACCGGCTTCACTTTTTGTTATGCAAAGACCACCATCTATATTGCAGGTAGCAGAAGTAGAATTGGGGTAACCAAGTAAAACTATACCGCATTCACGGGCAAGGTGATCCGGTGCTTCTATGCGGTCGGGTTGGTCATGATTGCCGGCGATGGCCACTACGGCACGTTTTCCATTGTTTCCCAATCTGCGGAGTGTTTTATAAAATAATTCCTGTGCTTCTGCTGAAGGGTTAAAAGAGTCGAAAAGATCTCCTGCTATCAATACTACATCAACAGCTTCGCGGTCTGCTATTGTACATATTTCTTCCAGCACTTCTTTTTGTTCAGGAAGTCGTGAAAAATTGTCCAGCCATTTGCCAAGATGCCAATCTGCTGTATGAAGTATTTTTAGCATGATGATTAAAATGAAAGATTAATTGGTTTTTTTATAGGTAAAAATAGGAAGTTTAGTTGTGGATGGAAGATCAGATTCTACAGATTGTTTGGCTTTAGTGGCAGAATAAAAGTAAAAATAGGCGCTTATCGGGCGCCTATTTTAGTTGATGAGAAAATTTTCGTTCTCTTTATTTTAATTTTATTTTTTCAAAGACTACTCTGCTCACTTCCTTCCCTTGTAATATTCCTTTATCTATAGCTTCTCTGTAATGGATTCCGCCATACAATCTGGAAATACCCGCTTCATTTGCAGCTTCGGTAAAAGAATTGAATGAGCGTGTACTTAATCCCAGGCCTACATTGGTTAAATCAGTAAATGGTATGGCACCAAAGTATTTTGTCAGGATTTCAGCTGCTGCTCCTGAAGATACCGAGTGGCCGGAAGGATATTCTGGAAAAGGCGGTGTTCCTATTAAACTAGTCCATGTGGTACGGCCAGGAAGGTACGTTCTAATATAACTAATAGGTCTAAGGAGGTTCAGTCTATACTTCTCGTGCCAGCAAGAAATAAAAGCATCAGCCATACCAATATTAAGTGTTGCAAATATTTCAGCGGATTTGCCTAATGGAATATTTTTTTCTTTGATCAATTGGGATGCAATGGCTAACCAATGACCTGGTGGAGTCGATGTCGCCCCTGGACCATCTGCCCACCAAAGTGCAATGTCTTTTTGTCCTTGTGTTAAGTTATCAGCAGTATTAACTACTTCGAGGGCTTGATTATAAAATGGAGAGCCGGGAATTGTGCTAAATGGAATACTACTTGGAATAGAACACGCACCCCCATTAGGCATTGTAAAACATTTTAAGTTGCCCCAGTATGGCTCCAAAGGGGTGGTAACGGCACTTGTTGGTGACCAGTAAGATGGATTAATTGACGTAGAAGGAACTACATAACTCATTGACCTTGTTGATGCGAAGTTGTCGTTATTGGCCCTGTAAATCACGGCTGCCGCTACAGCTTTTCCATAGTCAATAGAGTTGGTTTTTACATCAACACCAAGGGTATAGTTTGCATACAAATAATTCTGATGAAGCGTTTCCATCAGTTGAATATTTTCCGGTTTTAAAGTGCCAAAGATGGTAGCATATACCTGGTACATAGCCTCGTTAGCAGCAAGCGTATAATCCAGTTTTCCAGCTGTTTCTATTGACGGTAGGTTAATTAATCCATCAATTTTTCCTTCAAGGCTTTTATTAGTTTGAAGGCCGGGTAATACAGATTGGTACAATGCAATAGCAGCATAAGCATAAATTCTTGATGCTTGTGGAGGGCTTTTGGCTTCGGATTTTACACCCGCTCTAAATGCATCCATCCAGTCAGTTGCTACTTTTGATGAATAGGTGTCGGCATTGGGTGTTGGAGGTACAAATGCATCTTGTTTTTGGCAGCTAGAGAAAAAAATAATGACTGCTGAAAAGATAGATAATACTTGAATTTTTCGCATGCTTGGAAATTTGGCTAATTAATAAAATGATGGATTATTCACATAGATGGATTCTTTTGCTTGCAGGTTGCATGGCTATGTTACTATTTTTTTATAGGACATGATTTTCTCTAGTCTGAAATTTTTTAAGGTCCTGTTCATTTACTCGGTTAGTCATGATAAAAAGCCTGATAAAAATGGGCTATAGCATTAATTTTAGACAATATTTACTTTTGAAGACTACTTTACTTTTCTATCCAACTGACAATCATTGAGTAAAAGAACTTGTATAATCTTTTTTCAATCGAATCTTTATTAAAACAATCTTTATTAAAAATATTTTTAAGGCGTTGTAATTTATTATCTCAATCGTATACTAATCATTTGTCAACAACCTGGGCATTTATTTATCGTTCAACAATTTTTAAATGAATATTAATCAATCACCCAAATGTGCACTAGCGATCTTGATGTATAAAGCCATTCTAATAACAGCCTGTTTGCTATTTCCTAGCTAAATGGATGTCTAACTATAGTTTTGGAAAACACCTTAAAACATTAGAAGAGAATATCAAAGCCCTGGAAGAAGAAAAATAATTGTTTGAGTTTGTAATAATAGCATACAACCTGCTACTAATGAATAAAAGACCAAATGATGGAACTAAAATCAAATACAAAACCCACGCCGATTAGCATCAACAAGCCGGCTTATGCCATTTTTATGCTTGTCTGAATCTTTTTCTTAATCAGAAAAGATTTTTCTCAGGCAGTTATTTTTTTGGGGCTTGCTTTAGTCTTCGATCCGTTTAAAACAGATGTTCCGTTTGCTAAAAGACCTTTTTACCAGCAGGCATGGTTGATAGTACATTTAAGCATCACCTTTGCATTGTTTATCTTGATGTTTGTAAAGGATTAAGCAACAAGGTCAGGATTTGCAAGCCGCTCAGTTAGCCCAATGCTGTTGATCGGCTATTGCAATTTTTCTTTTCAAACAACGCTTTTATTTTAAATATAAGAAGCCATGTTGGGTTATTTATAAATCTTTTGATGCGTTGTTTTAGATTGTAGTATTTTTAATGATACAAATCTAATTGCATGAAGTGGCTGCCTCTATTAATACTATTGTTTGCCTTTTTAAATGGCATTAGTCAGGATCCGAAAAAGATAGCCGTATTGGAAGCCGCTATAAAAAAAGCAAAGACCGACGAAGAGAAAGTAAGTGGACTTGGCTTGTTAGCCGAATATTATCAATTGTACAAGCTGGATAAACTATCTGATAGTTTGCTTGATCAGCAGATATTTGTTGCTGAATTTTCCAGAGACAAAGAATTATTGTTTAAGGCATTGTTTAATCCCACTATCGTCAATATTGGATCGTGGACGCCAAAAAATACTTTTGATCATGCCATAAAATTGTTGCAGAAAAGTCTGCAATATGCACAAAGCCAAAATAAGCGTGACTATGCAGCACTTGCCAATATAAGATTGGCGGGTATCTACAGAAACGAGGAAAGTATGATGAAGCACAAAAGCAGATCACGCTAGCCTATTCTGCATTGGGCGACAGGCAGACAGACTCTGTCACTTTACTGCTTCATTTGGAGTCGGGTGATATCTTTACAGCTATAGGCGATGCCCTTCCGGCATTCGAAAATTACAGTACTGCATTAGACATCAGTTATAAAATAGACAATATTAGATTACGGTCAGAAACGCATCATCACATGGCAGATTTGTATCGCTCACTTAATGATAAGGTAGCGGCAAAAAACCAACTACTCACAAGTGTAGAGTTGAATGAAGAAAACAACAATAGCGAAGGACTGTTGATGGATTACATAGACTTAGGTAGGCTGACAGAAGAAAAAGAATACATAGAAAAAGCTGCAATATTGGCCGATAAAATAGGGTCAGAAAAATACCAATTGTATGTAAAACGACTCATGTTTAGTTGGTATATGGTAAAAGGAGGCAATGAAAAAGTAACACGTGCCTATCTAAGTAATAACCAAGATCTCTCCCAATATTTTAAAAACCAAGGACCTGAAAATTATTATTGGACATTAGGTAATATCTATAAGTATTCTGATCAGTTAGATTCTTCTATCTTTTGTTTTAAATGCGCAGAAGTAGCGTTGGAGAAATCTTACGATGACTTTACCAAAATGCGGATATACAATTCATTGGCCGATACCTACCTCAAAAATAGCGATACGCCAAACGCAATGATTTATTATGAAAAAGGGTATGCGCTTGCAAAAAATAAAAACTTACCCTCGTTTTTGCCAAGCATTACAGACACATTAGGTATCCTTCATGCTTCAATAGGCAATTACGCCAAGGCCTATGCATTCAGTTTAGAAGCGAAGGCATATAAAAAAGAATTCTACGAAAAATCATCAAAAGATAAATTGGCACTCATAGATCTCAAAAACTCCGAAAAAGAAAAAGAAGATAAAGACAGCCGCCGTCATAATCTTCAGTATATAGCCATTACTTTAGCCATAGGTATTATTTTTCTCTCGCTACTATTGTTGGGTATGTTTCCTATTACTCACTTCACTATAAAGATTTTTGGTTTTATTTCTTTTGTTTCTCTATTCGAATTTTTTGTCTTGTTGATAGATAAATTTCTGCACGATATAACGCATGGAGAACCGATAAAAATTTGGTTATGCAAAGTGGTCATCATTGCCATGATGGTGCCTTTTCAACATTTTCTTGAGCATAAAATGGTGCAATATTTAGCCAGCCGAAAATTGCTTGTACTAAGAAAAAACCTGGTGTTAAGTGCATTTCATAAAAAGAAACCTACAACAACAGGGGAAGACATAACTATCTCTAAGGAAAAAGAAAATGACCTCACCCAGGATTAATGCTTGGTGGTATCTGCTAAGGTTAAAGGAAACCCACAGTTAGCTGGCTCAGGACAAATAGCACTGCCGATGGCATAAAACGATGGGTCTGTCATAGGATGTTCATTTGATACCAAAAGTATGCTTCGTTCGGTTAAAGCCTCTTCTACTTTAATAGATTTGCCTCCAATTATAAAATACACATAGTCTTTTGAATTATTAATCACATACTGTAAATATTTTTTATCAATTACTAGTACTTGGTTATCTTTTTTATCAACTTTATTCAGGTAATAATTGGCCATATCTCTTGCTATATCAGATCCAACAATATATTTCTTTGGATCTTCGCTTTCACAACTTGTTGCAACGGTTTCCGTTTTTTTTTGCTCGCAAGCAGACAACATAAAAAGACATACAAGAACGGGTAATAATTTTTTTGACATAAGGATTAGTTTTTTAAGTTGAAGAATAATTATTTGCTTATGAAATGATTAGACCTAGTGGCTTGTCCTATCACCATTTTATTCGGGGATTTTAACTGGAAATTTACAATTATCAGGTGGGGGGCAAATGCCGGCTTCATCATAGTAAAGGACATTGCCATGATCATCAGAAATTTTTACCAAAACTGTTGCAAAATTTACCACTTTCCATAATTCGTCATCTGCTTCAGCTACTTCCCATCTTTGTTGATACCTTCGGGCATGTTCGTCTGTTAAATACATTGCAGGTACATACTCAGTATGATATTTTTTATACAAATTCAAAAAGGCAAGAAAAGCTGGTTTAAAGGTAATTTTTTGAGGGCTGCAAGTATCACTACATCCTTCAATCATTTTTTTTGCTTCTTCTGCTGAAATAGGTACGTACAAACTACTTTTTGGTTCCTTTATAAGATTTGGAGATGTAATACAACTCGCTAATATTAATATATTTAAAACGATCACAAAAGGTATTGCTTTCTTTGTCATTTTAGTTAGTTTTGATGTGTAAGTTACAATAATTTTATATATTCCATTTCTGTTTGGTCAATATTTTTTTATTACTTTAAAAAAAAGCGAGCATTCGGCAAACCTTATTAAATTAGACCATACTTATATTAGAAATACCAATTAATTCAAGTCCTACAATATCTTGTTTAGAGGAGTATTATAGTGATTGTAGTGCAGCTTTTACCTCTTGTGATACAGGAGATACCCCTGCATCAAAAAAATGTGTGAGCATGCCTTGTTCATTAATTAAGTATTTGGTAAAATTCCATCCCGGTGGTTTATCGTTCCATCCGTTTTGTTCTTTGTGGGTAAGCCAGGAAAATACCTTGTGTTGGTTTTCTCCTTTTAATATGTTGCATTTTTTTGCCAAAGGAAAATTTACACGATATACACTTTTACAAAATGCACCTATTTCATCGTCTGATCCTTTTTCCTGATCCATAAAATCGTTGCTCGGAAAAGCAATAATCTCCAGTCGTTCGTTGTATTTATCCCACAGCCATTTTAACTCTGCAAATTGAGCAGTATAACCACAATAAGAGGCAGTATTTACTATAAGTACCTTTTTGCCTTTCAAGTTAGCGAAGTCTAAATCTGTTTCTCCATTTAATTTTATTTTTAAGGTGTAAAAAGAAATGGGTGGTACCACCTTATTGGTATTGACCCCTGATGCTGTTTTAATGCCCAACCATTTGCCCCCTTTTATTAGCAAAGGATAAATCAACTTTAAAAATCCCTGTCTTAAATCACTCATAAGTAATAAGTTTTTTCATTGTTTTCATGCCGTTCACTTCTAATTATTTCAACTAAACTTCCTATAAAATTCCTTTGAAGTTACACTACTTTAGGAAAACACATTTATACATTCAATGTTCATCTTGTTTCTTGGATAATTATACGATATCTGTTTAAAAATCATATTTATTAAATAAGCCTACTTCTGCGGGCATTGAAATCAAAGCTTTTTTTATCTAGTTGTATGCAGGGTCAACAATTTATTGATATGTAGATTTGACATTAACTTTTTCAAAAATGGTATTGCCAAAGGTGGTGATTGCTAGATTCTAATTATTGAGTATAGAACCACTTTATGTTAGTTGGAGTATTGGAGAAAATGGCAACCTTGATTGACTATTATTCTGGGTAATGACTAGGACATTATTTGCTTATTTATTCCAAATCTTATTCCAACCCTTTTCAAATAGAAACCAAATGGGTTTGGGACGTTTGATGATTTTGTAATTGGTTTTTATATAGGTTAAAATGTGATTCATAGCTTCGTCAAAATCTTCTGTCAAGAGTACGAGTTTCAAGTCATTTTCGCTAATGGTTTGTTGTTTTACCAGAAAATTCATGTAGTCCATCATAGGTTTGTAATATTCCTTGCCATAGAGCACAATCGGAAATTGGGTAATGGTACGTGTTTGTACCAAAGTTAATGTTTCAAAAAACTCATCCATTGTTCCAAAACCACCCGGCATAATGATAAAAGCGTACGAATATTTAATGAGCAATGTTTTTCGTACAAAAAAGTGCTTAAATGTAAAAGATGTATGCAAATATGGATTTTCCTTCTGTTCAAATGGCAATTGAATATTGCAGCCAACGCTATAACCACCATTTTCAAATGCGCCTCTGTTTGCTGCTTCCATTACTCCCGGTCCACCACCGGTAATAGTAGTAAATCCGGTATCTGCTATCCGCTTTCCAAATTCCCGGGAAGCCTCATAATATTTATGGCCTTCTTTGAACCGCGCAGATCCAAATACGGTAATACAGGGCCCTATGTAATGCAGCTTTCTTACTGCCGTAATCATTTGCCAAAATACTTTAAATGCAAACACCAATTCTTTTGTTCTGCTTTTTGGTCCATCCAAGTATTCTTCCATTCTGTTGGTTATAATTTTCGTTGGCTTTGTCATTGCTTAAAGATCGGGAATTATTAAGTATTTAAATTTCTAAATCCCCCAAATCATACGCCACCTATCATACATCTTCCCTACCTTGCACTACCAAATTTTTTTATGCGCATCATCACCTACAATCTCAATGGCATTCGCAGTGCAGTCAAAAAAGGATTTTACGAATGGCTGGACACTGATCCGGCAGATATCATTTGTTTGCAGGAAACAAAAGCCCAAGAATGCGATATAGATGTTAAGGCAATTGAGAAGCTTGGTTATCATACCTATTGGTTTTGTGCCCAAAAAAAGGGCTACAGCGGAGTAGCTATTCTTAGCAAACAAAAACCTGACAATGTGGTCTATGGCTCGGGCATTCACCAAAGCGATTTTGAAGGTAGGGTAATGCGTGCAGACTTTGGAGATCTTTCTATCATCAGCGTCTATTTTCCTTCCGGAACAAGTGGTGATGAAAGGCAGTCATACAAGTATGTTTTTTTAGCCGAATTTTTAGACTATTTGCAGACTTTGCGAACAACGAGACCAAACTTAATTATATGCGGTGATTATAACATTGCACACAAAGAAATGGACATCCACAATCCAAAAGGCAATAAAAAAACTTCCGGTTTTTTACCCGAAGAACGTGCTTGGTTCGATCAATTTTATGAAGCAGGTTTTGTGGATGGCTTTCGGCACTTAAACACCGAACCCGATCATTATACATGGTGGAGTGTGATGAGGCCATCAGTAAGGCTTGAAAATAAAGGTTGGCGAATTGATTACATCAATGTAACTGACAATTTGAAGGATAAAATTAAAGATGTAAAAATATTTCCTCAGGTAAAACACAGCGATCACTGCCCTGTATATCTTGAACTGACATCGTAAGGAATGACTTTTTTATTTCATCAGCCACTTTAGTATTTTAAGTTTGCCTTTATAGGGAGGATACTTAATTGAAGGATCTAACCATGTTCCTGATTTTAGTACAGACTTTGGTCTTGTAAATGCCTCAAAACTGAACTTGCCATGGTAGTTGCCTAGCCCACTATTTCCTACACCTCCAAACGGCAATGCTTCATTTGCAAGGTGAACCAACGTATTGTTGATACATCCGCCACCAAAGGCAATTTGCTCTGTAAAAATCTTTTCCGTTTTCCGATTGTTGCCAAAATAGTAAAGAGATAATGGATTGGGGTTTTTCCTGATGATCAAAACTGCATCTTCTACATTTTCGTAACTAATAATGGGTAGAATGGGTCCAAAAATTTCTTCTTTCATTATAGCTGCTCCAGGTATAATATTATCCATAAGGGTTGGAGCTACATAAAGATTTTCCGGTATTGTTTTTCCACCGCAGATTAGGTTACCTTCTTTAAAATAACTTACTATTTTTTGTAGTCGGTTTTGGTTTACTATTCGTCCATATTCAGCAGACAAGTTGGGTTCTACTCCATAAAAATGTTTTATGTTTTTTTGAATTAAAGCAACCATCTGTGCTTTTCTACTCGCATGAACCAACAAATAATCTGGAGCAACACAGGTTTGTCCGGCATTTGTAAATTTACCCCAGGTAATGCGTTTGGCTGCTACTGCTAAATCCGCATCTTTGTCAACAATGCAGGGACTCTTTCCGCCCAGTTCCAGGCTTACGGGTACTAATTTTTCAGCAGCCATTATCGCTATTTGCCTCCCTACTGCTGTGCTACCAGTAAAAAATACATGGTCAAATCTATATGCATCCATTAGTTTAGGAACTACCTCAGCCCCATTACCTACCACCACCGATATATAATTTGGATCAAAATTTTCGATCATCATTTTTTCTACAACTGCAGCAGTATGTGGTGTCATTTCCGAAGGCTTCAGCACTGCTGTATTACCTCCGGCTATTGCCCCAATCAGTGGTGCCATCAACAATTGGAAAGGGTAATTCCATGGAGCAATAATTAAGCAAATGCCCCAAGGTTCTCTTGTTACTTTGCTAGACGAGGGAAACAACATAAAAGGGGTACTTACATGGTCAGCTTCCATCCATTGTTTCAGGTGGCTTATGGTATAGTTAATTTCTTTGTAAATAAAGCCTATCTCCGTAGCATAGGCTTCTTCTGCAGATTTATGAAGGTCTTGATACAAGGCTTGCAAAATAGCCGTCTCATTAGCCTGAATAGCTTTTTTTAATTGAAGCAATTGTGCTTTACGAAATGCATATGAAATGGTATGCCTTGTAGAAAAGAAGCCCTGCATATTGCTGAAATCAACGGGTTTAAAATCCTTCATGTAAAAATTGAATGGGTGCTATAATTAATGGATACAAGTTAGATGATTATTATTTAAAAATAAGTTCGCAACAGCATTCGGCTATGTGTACTTTTGTAGAATGCAAGTTTTTGATGACGAATATTATATGCGGCAGGCTTTGCGGCAGGCAAAAGATGCCTATGCAGAGGATGAAATTCCGATTGGTGCTATTGTAGTTATTGACAATAAAATTGTTGCCCGTGGATACAACCAGGTTGAAAAATTAAATGATGCTACCGCTCATGCGGAAATACTGGCGCTAACATCCGCATTTAGCGAGTTGGGTGCCAAATACCTGCCTGATGCTACTTTGTACGTAACAATAGAACCCTGCCATATGTGTGCCGGTGCCCTCTATTGGAGCAAACTGAAAAGGGTAGTTTATGGTGCTTCTGATAGTAAACAAGGTTACCAGTCTTTTTGTGGTGGAAAAAATCCATTTCATCCCAAAACGGAAATAGTTGGAGGTGTATTGGCTGATGAATGT
>JANMZN010000180.1:0-2863 GCA_031383285.1 Segetibacter sp. | reverse complement strand
TATAAAACAACCTTGTTGGGATGAATTCGCTTAACCTCGTTTCCTATAGCTTGTGCAAGGTGCGTTTTTCCTAGACCAACTCCACCATAAACTACTAGTGGATTAAAAGAGTTTGCTCCAGGCTTTTCTGCGACAGTTTTTCCGGCTCTGCGGGCAACGCGGTTGCAATCACCCTCGATATAAGAGTCAAAGGTGTAAATAGGATTTAATTGTGGATCAATTTGCATCTTCTTTAGCCCTGGAATTACAAAGGGGTTCTTGACCGGATTATTGATCACCAAAGGAAAGTCCATTTCGTTATTGGTATAGGTCTTAATATTATTTGCTGGAATGTCCATAGTTAATGGCTTGTTGTTGCTATTGCCACTATCTACCATTATTCTGTATTCGAGCCTGGCATCTTTGCCTAGTTCTCTTTTTAAGGTTTTGGCTAAAAGATTTACATAATGCTCTTCAAGGTACTCATAGAAGAATTGGCTTGGAACCTGAATCAATAAGACATTGACTTTTAGCTCTACAGGTTTAATAGGTTCAAACCATGTTTTGTAGTGCTGCCACTCTACTATGTCCTTAATAATTTTCAAGCAGTTGCTCCAAACTATATCAGCAGTTTTGGCCATGTTAATCAATGCAATTAATTTATAAAAGGGTTAAAAATGTTGAAACTTGAATGCTGACTTTAAAATTCCCCACACAATGTGTACAAATTTTTTTGGCAGAAGGCGAATATCAAACATTATCTTTTAGAAAAAAAATTTTTTAAGTTTGTTTTTCTCCAAAAAACTACAGTATTCAATTTGAGAAAACTAAATTCAATTCAATACTAAAAATTTAATAAAAAAAATTTATTTTTTTTCCAATTTCTAGACTTCATTATGTTTAAAATCCCTCCTTTTTGAATAAAAACGGGTATTCTTTTTCTAATATTTTTTTTCATGTTTTTTTGCTTAATTTAATAATACTTTTGTTTCATAAAAATTTTATAAATGTCATTTGAAATTATCGGAAAATTAATTGTACGATTTGATATTGTACAGCGTAGTGAAACCTTTAAAACAAGGGAATTTGTTATTGAAACTACAGATGATAACAGCGGAAAAACGTTTACAAGTTATATCAAGTTTCAATGTGTGCAAGATAAAACGGCCATGCCGGACAGGTTTAATTTGGGTGATGAAGTAAAAGTTCAGTTTAACATTAAAGGAACTAAATGGGAGAAAGAGGGTAAAGTAAATTATATTACTAACCTAGATGCATGGAGAATGGAAAGTGTTAAACTAAGTCAAGATAATGCTAATACTTCTTTTCAACAGCATGTAGATGCACCTTCTCCAGAAGATTCTGATGATTTACCATTTTAATTGCTGAGCATAAATTAGCCCAAATTGTTTTAGGATAGAAACCTAACAATATGCAACAAACTATTTCATTAAAGTTATTGCCTTCAGAGGCAGCTGAGCAGTATATCATTAACAGATATATTGCTTTGTCTTCCGGAAAAAGAATGGCTGAGATAACAGGATTTTATATTCTAAAAAAATCCATCGACGCACGGGGAAGACAACCGCTTGTTAATCTGACTGTTCAAGCCTTTTTTGATGAACCTTTTATTGATAGAAAAGTTGAATTTGTAACCTTCCCTGAAATAAGCAAGGTAAATCATAAAGTAATTATAGTTGGTGCAGGACCTGCCGGATTATTTGCTGCATTAAAGCTAATTGAGCAAGGAATTAAACCAATTATTCTCGAAAGAGGAAAGGATGTAAGGGCAAGAAGAAGAGACCTTGCAATATTAAATAAGGGAGGTGTCATCAATCCCGAAAGCAATTATTGTTTTGGAGAAGGTGGTGCAGGTACTTATAGTGATGGTAAATTGTACACTCGAAGCAATAAGAGAGGCGATATAAATCGGATATTGAACTTGTTTGTGCAGTTTGGAGCTCAGGACCAAATATTGTACGAATCTCATCCGCACATTGGGACAAATAAGTTGCCGGGAATTATCACTGCAATGAGGAATCAAATTGAAGAATGTGGCGGACAAATTCATTTCAATAAGAAGGTTGTAGATTTTAAAATAAAAAGCGAAACCATAAAAGGTGTTGAGACTTCAGATGGTGATGTTTATGATGCAGATGCAGTTATTTTAGCTACAGGTCATTCAGCCCGGGATATTTTTTATTTACTACATCATAAAAATATTCTAATAGAAGCAAAACCATTTGCACTTGGTGTGCGGGTTGAGCATCCTCAAAGTATTATTGACAGCATCCAATATCATTGCCCTGTTTCTAACTCAGCTTTTAATAATGGCAGGTCTGAGCATTTGCCTCCTGCTTCTTATTCTTTGGTACATCAGGTTGATGGGAAAGGCGTTTTTAGTTTCTGTATGTGTCCGGGTGGCATTATTGCTTCTGCTGCTACAAACGTCAATGAACTTGTAGTGAATGGATGGAGCCCAAGTAAAAGAAACAACCCTTTTGCCAATAGCGGAATGGTAGTTAGTGTGGAAGAAATCGACCTTCTTAAGGATAAACTTTATATTAATTATTTAAAGAACAATAACTATAAGGAAGGAACGGCATTGCGGATGATGTATTTTCAGGAAATGGTTGAGAAAAATGCTTTCTCAGCCGGTGGAGGAAAGTTGGTAGCACCTGCACAACGGATGCTGGACTTTTGTAAGAATGCTGTTTCTTCGTCGCTGCCATCTTGTAGTTACATACCCGGAATTAATAGCTGTGATATGCGAGGTGTATTACCATCATTTATTTATGATAGACTGCAGGAAGGATTTAAAGTGTTTGGAAAAAAAATGCATGGATACTACACCAATGAAGCATTGGTAGTTGCTACTGAAAGC
>JANMZN010000176.1:0-3756 GCA_031383285.1 Segetibacter sp. | reverse complement strand
TTCACTATTTTTTTACTAATCAAAAAATTGAACATGATTGAAAGAAAACCTAAAGATTTATTGTAATTAGTATTGGACCAGGGTATTCTTTTTTTGTAATGATGCAAGCAATCAGAAATGAAAAGATCATCAATATCGACTGGCTTACTATTTTTTTTGTTCATCAAAACTAAATACTCAGATAAGTAATTGGCAGTTCGAAAATATTTAATCAGTGTAGATTTTTCAAGACCCTTCTCTCCTATATTTTCTTTAAAGTATTCAATGCTTTCAAGCATTGTCATTTGATACTTTTCTTTTTTTACGAAGAATTTTATCTGCTTTTCAAAAGGGTTGTAATTATCCTGGACTAGAGCATATTCAACAGCTTCCAATAGAACTTTAGCATAAGCCTCACGCTCTTTTCCCTTTCGCCGATTAATATCTTCGAATATCCTAAATCGCTTCCATTCCTTAGCTGAATGAAGGTGCAAAAGCCCTTCAGGCACTTTGTAAAAGAATTCCACATACCAGCGCTTTCCCTTGAATAATTTAAGGCATTTATAGTTAATAATATTCTGTGGCACTCTTTTGGCACGATAATTTTTCATAAAAGAAAAACCGTTGACTTTTAATGAGTTATCAACGGTTTTTTTGTGCGGAAGAGGAGATTCGAACTCCTACGGCTGTTACCCCGCTACCACCTCAAGGTAGTGCGTCTACCAATTTCGCCACCTCCGCGGGAGGGCAAATGTAGGGATAATGATACAAATTCGATAGACCATTTCTGCGTATTAATATTCTATACCCTACAACTACCCCACTATCAGCACCGGTATTTTCAACTGATGCCTTACCTTATCTACCGTTTCTCCATAGAGGTAATCCATAAAGCCCATGTGCCTGTGGCTGCCCATCACCAACATATCTGCATTGGCTTCGTTTACCAGTCTCACAATCTCTTTTGTACGGGTGTGGTATCCCAATTTTCCTTCCGCTTCAAACCCTTTTGCTTTTAGTTGTTCTATATAAGACTCCATGTGCAACTTGTCATTACGGGTTTCATAATCATCCGTTACCTCGCCTAATGCCCGGGCTGATGCACTTTCTACTATGTGTATCAACACATATTTTGTTTTGATTGTACCTTGAGATGTAGCATGTGCTATCAACTTCTCATCGTTGTTGCTAAAATCAAGTGCTACTGCTATGCACGTCATAGCAGGAATTGAAAAATTTTGCAAAACAGCAGCATCGGTATGCATTCTTGTAGTTCCTATTTTTCGCTTATTTACACTGAGCGGTAATACGGTCATCAAGATAAACAATGCTACAAACAACAACACTGAAACAATAATCACGATCAGCCATCCAACGCCTATTCCTGTTTCAATGGCACCGGAGATTTCATTGGCTACCATTTTTACATTTAGAACCACCAAAATGGCAGCGATCAACCAAGCCAATAATTTCACAGGCCATTTTATGGCAAAAGAACCCATCGTAGTTTTATCGCTTACAAAATGGATTAATGGAATGATAGCAAAACCTAACTGAATGCTCAGAATAACCTGGCTAAAGATCAGCAAGCTATCCACTTTTTCTTCTCCAAAATAGAGGATCACCAATACAGCTGGAACAATAGCCAATAATCGGGTAATCAATCTCCTGATCATTGGATTAATTCTCAGGTTCAGATAACCTTCCATAACAATTTGTCCAGCCAATGTACCGGTAATAGTAGAACTCTGTCCAGCGGCTATCAAAGCGATGGCAAACAAGGTAGGGGCAAGCGAACTGCCTAACAATGGCTCCAACATACTATGGGCAACTTTCAACTCTGCTACATCTGTTCTGCCAGTTACGTAAAACGTAGAAGCAGCCAATACAAGAATAGCAGCATTTACAAAGAAGGCGGCATTTAACGCAATGGTGCTGTCTATAAGGTTAAACTTTAGTGCTTGTTTAATAGCCGATTTGGTATTGGCTATCTTTCTTGTTTGTACAAGTGCAGAATGCAAATAGAGGTTGTGCGGCATTACTGTAGCACCTATTATTCCGATAGCTATGTACAATGCAGCATCATTGGGAATAGATGGTACAAACCCTTTTACCAATTCACCCATATCTGGTTTTGCCAGCAACATTTCTACCAAAAAAGAAAGACCTATTATGACTACCAAGCCAATGATAAATCCTTCCATTTTCCGCATGCCTAAACGTTGCAAATAAAACAATAAAAAAGTATCTAAAACAGTAATAGACACTCCCCAAATTAAAGGCAATCCAGTAAGCAATTGAATACCGATAGCCATTCCTAATACTTCTGCCAAATCACAAGCAGCTATTGCCAGCTCTGCTAATATATACAATGCAAAATTTACAACAGGAGGATAAGTTTGCCTGTTTGCTTGTGCAAGGTCAATTCGCCTTACTACCCCAAGTCGTACGCTCAGGTTTTGTAACAGCAACGCCATCAGGTTACTCATGAGCAATACCCATATAAGAGAGTACCCAAACTGTGCACCTCCCGCAAGGTCAGTGGCCCAGTTACCCGGATCCATATAACCAACGCTGACCAAATAGGCTGGTCCAAGGTATGCGAGTAATCTTTTGATGCCTCGCTGAGGTTTTGTTACGTCAATACTTTCGTGGACTTCACTTAAAGATGCTTCTGACATATTTTTAACTAATCAAAGGTTTTACAAATAAGGTTTGTGCCAACTGCTGGCTAATAGAAAATGCAGGAACTTTTTTTATTTTTAATTCAATGGAATGATCGAAGCCAAACTTTCTTACCACCTCCAATATAGTACCGATACCAATATTTTTATGCTTCAACAGTTCCAATAGTTCTGAAGATTGACTACCAACTGCACTTACTTCTGCGGGTTTGCCGGGTTCCAGATCTATTAAGTTGATTTGTTTGTTCTGCTCCATCTTCCCATTGCAATCGGGTATCGGGTCGCCATGTGGATCAAATTTGGGAAATTCAAGAAAAGCATCCAATTTTTCTATGAGCGATGCACTGTTGATGTGCTCAAGTTCCTCAGCTATTTCATGTACTTCATCCCAGCCAAAATCTAGCTTGTTTACCAAAAAATATTCCCAAAGCCGATGCTTTCGAACTACAGTTAAAGCAATCCTTTTTCCTTGTTCGCTTAGGCTAAAGCCCTGGTACTTTTCGTAATCCAATAATTTCTTTGCTTTAAGCTTTTTCAACATGTCCGTTACAGAAGCTGGTTTTGTTTTCAACTGATCTGCTAATTCACTGGTCGTCACCTTGGCATCTACTTGTTGAAGGAGGAAAATAGCTTTAATATAATTTTCTTCACTAATCGTAAAATTCATATGCCCTAAACTTATTTTTAGACAAACCTAAATTTTATTTTTGAAATGACAAAACAACAATTATCAGCATCATAGGCAGCAGATACTTTTTATAAGTAAATTTGTCCTTCTAAAAACTAATTGATGATGAGATGCTTGTTGGCTTTTTTGTGTTTCTCCTTACTGATGAGCTGTGGAAATAGGGACAGCGAGGAGAACAAAACTCCAATGGAAAAATTGTTTTCGAATTATAAACTTTTGGTTACACCATTCAACATTGCTGATTCCACCTTGCAGAAATCGGTAATATATGATACTGCCAACATAACCTTATTTAAACAGCTAGTCCCCGATTCAGTTTTCGATCCGGCATTCGGTCAGGATAGAAAGTTGAAATTATTTGCCATAGGCAAAATTGAACAAGAGCAAAAAGAATCCTATTTGGTT
>JANMZN010000294.1:0-13675 GCA_031383285.1 Segetibacter sp. | reverse complement strand
TAGGACACCGATTTACTAAGTTTGATCCCAGTTTGGAAGGGAAAACCACTTTCGAGCAATTGCTCAATTTATTTATGCAAATGCTTACTTATACAAACGGTGATGTTTCTGAAGCACTACAATGGCTAAATCAACTCGATCAACAGTATGGCTTTACCAAAGGGGAGTACGGAATGGGAGATTTCATTGACGATTTAAAATCAAAGGGATACGTTGAAGAAAATCCGGTTTCTGGATCAATTAAAATAACTGCAAAAACAGAGCAAGGAATCCGCAAAAATAGCCTCGAGGAGATTTTTGGAAAACTTAAAAAATCTAAACAAGGCAACCATGACACGTTTAGACCTGGTGGGGGAGATGAAATAAGTCCTGATATCCGCCCATTTCAGTTTGGCGACACAATGGAACAAATTGATTTTACAGAAAGTATTAAAAACGCTCAAATTAACCATGGCATAGATAGTTTCCGGATGCAAGAAGATGATCTTTCTATAAGAGAAACTGACTATAAGACACAAACTTCAACAGTATTGATGATAGACATTAGCCACAGCATGATTTTGTACGGAGAAGACAGAATTACTCCTGCAAAAAAGGTTGCCATGGCTTTGAGTGAACTGATAACAACCAAATATCCCAAGGATACTTTGGACATTGTTGTTTTTGGAAATGATGCCTGGACAATAGAAATTAAAGACCTTCCATATTTACAAGTAGGTCCCTACCATACCAATACTGTTGCTGGTCTAGAACTTGCCATGGACTTATTGCGTCGGAGAAAGAATCCAAACAAACAGATATTTATGATCACTGATGGCAAACCTACCTGCCTAAAAATCGGGAAGCGTTATTATAAAAATGCCTTTGGTTTAGATCGCAAAGTGGTTAACCGGTGTATAAATCTTGCAGCTCAATGTAAAAAATTAAAGATACCCATCACCACGTTTATGATAGCCAGTGATCCTTATTTACAAAACTTTGTTACAGAATTTACAGAGACCAATAATGGCAAGGCTTATTTTGCTTCTCTAGATAAGTTGGGTGCATTTATCTTTAAGGATTTCGAAAGTGGAAAAAGAAGGACGGTTTATTAAGGTTTCAAATTCAAATAAAATATTTTCAACTAAAATAAAAAGCATTTTAAATACAGATGGACATTTCTAGAATAAAAACATTGGGTGATCTTAAGTCAAGTGGATATAAATCACGAAGTATTAAAGAAGAAATTCGCAATAATCTAATTAGTAAGCTAATTGCAAAGGAGAATCCTTTTACAGGTATAATTGGCTATGAGGATACGGTAATACCCGATACAGAAAGAGCTTTGTTGAGCAGGCACAACATTCTATTTCTTGGATTAAGAGGACAAGCAAAAACTAGAATGGCCAGACAAATGATCGATTTGTTAGATGAATATATTCCAACAATTGCCGGAAGTGAAATTAATGATGATCCATTAGCTCCGATGAGCAAATTTGCTAAAGACCTCATTGTTCAACATGCGGATGAAACACCCATTCATTGGGTACATAGAAGTGAGCGATATGGAGAAAAACTAGCTACTCCTGACGTTAGTGTAGCAGATTTGATTGGTGATATTGATCCAATAAAAGCGGCTAATTTAAAATTGAGTTTTGGGGATGAACAAGTAATCCATTATGGTATAATTCCAAGAAGTAATAGAGGTATATTTGTTATCAATGAATTGCCCGATTTGCAAGCAAGGATTCAGGTTTCATTGTTTAATATTTTACAGGAAGGCGACATTCAGATTCGAGGATTTAAATTGCGAATGCCATTGGATATCTTGTTTGTTTTTACAGCTAATCCCGAAGATTATACCAATAGAGGAAGCATTGTAACGCCTCTCAAAGACAGAATAGAAAGTCAGATATTGACCCACTATCCTAAAACCATTGATATTTCACTTGAAATAACAGAGCAGGAAGCTGAAATTTTGCCTGAGCAAAAGGAAAGAATCAATACAAGTGATCTAATCAAGCGATTGATAGAACAAGTAGCTTTTGAGGCAAGAACGAATGAATATGTAGATAAGAAAAGTGGGGTAAGTGCAAGACTGACGATTGCTGCTTATGAAAATGCAGTCAGCAGTGCAGAACGCAGAGCCATAATTCACAACGAAAAAAAGACGCAGGTTTGGATTAGCGATCTTGTAGGAATAATACCATCTATCACTGGTAAAATTGAGCTTGTATACGAAGGTGAACAAGAAGGACCTTTTCAAGTAGCGATCAATCTGGTAGAAAAATCTATTCGTACACAGTTTATCACATACTTCCCGAATCCTGAAATAACCAAGAAAAAGAAATCACCTGCAAAACAAGGACAGCAAGCAAAGCAGGAAGACGAAAATCCATATAAAGCTATCACCAAATGGTTTGATAGCGGTAATTTTTTGGATCTGCTTTTAGATAGTAACGATGAAGAAAAAATAGCCGAGTTATACAAGGTAAGTGGCCTTCATGCATTTGTAAAAAAGCACTATCCGCAAGCCAATGAAAATGAAAATGCATTGCTGATGGAATTTGTATTGCATGGACTTGCTAGTTATTCTGTTATTAGTAAAAAAATGTTGGATGGTCGCCTGCAGTTCAAAGATTTGATGGGTAGTATGATGAACTTTGGGAATATTAATATGGAAGATGAGTTTAATGAAGATGAATTTAACTAAGTGCTGAATTGAAGTTCCTAAATGATGTTTATCTCGGGCTCAAGTTCAATGTCAAATTTTTCATTTACACTCGCCATTATTTCTTTTGCGAGTCTTAAAATATCTGTCCCATGTGCATGGTCATAATTTACCAGCACAAGGGCTTGTTTTGAATGACATCCTGCATCCCCATTTCTATAGCCTTTCCAACCACAGGCTTCTATTAGCCACCCGGCAGCTACCTTTATTTTTTCTGCAACGGGATAACCAACAATAGATGGAAATTGGTTTTTAAGTTGATCAAAATGATCTTTACTAATAGTTGGATTTTTAAAAAAACTACCTGCATTACCTATCACTTTAGGATCTGGTAATTTGCTTTGCCTGATTTTTGCAACTGCATTGGATATGGCCGCAATTGAAACTTCTGTAACACCCATTGCTTCCAATTCTTGCTGAATAGCACCGTAACTAATATTTGTAATTGGCTTTTTACGTAGCTGAAAAGTAACATTAAGTATTACAAACTGCCCGCTATATTTTCTTTTAAAAACACTTTCTCTATATCCGAAATTACAATCACTATTATTGAAAGTAATGATTGTTTTTTCTTGCAGATGAAACGCATCCAATGAGTAGAATACGTCTTTGATTTCAACACCATAAGCGCCAATATTTTGCATTGGACTTGCACCAACATTGCCAGGTATGAGCGTTAGGTTTTCTATGCCAGCAAAATTATTTTTGATACAATACAAAACAAACTGGTGCCAATTTTCTCCTGCAGAGGCTTTAACGTAAATAAATTCCTCGTCTTCATTTACAACTTCTACTCCTTCAATTTCATTTTTTATGACTAGACCATTATAATCACCTGTAAATAATAAGTTACTTCCTCCTCCTAAAATCAACAACTTTTCGTTTTTGTTGATACTATATTCATTCAATGCTGATAGTTCGGATAAAGTGGCGAACTTTGAGAAGTGCTTGGTTTTGGCTTCAATACCAAAAGTGTTGAATGGCCTTAGTGATATATTATTTTGAATATTCATTTCAAACTTTAATTTTTAGCATGAAAAACTATACAGCTATTGTACTTGGAGCTTCCGGTTTGATTGGAGAACAACTCGTACAATATCTATTACAAGATGCTGATTGTTCAAAAGTAAGGATACTTGTTAGACGGCCTATAAATTTGTCGAATCCAAAGCTGGAAATACAAGTTGTTGACTTTGATGACTTGAAGAATTTCAGGAGCAGTTTAGGTATGGGCGACTATATTTTTTGTTGCATAGGAACTACACTAAAGCAGGTGAAAAGTGATAGGAATGCTTATCGAAAAGTTGACGTTGACCTTCCCATTCATGCGGCTCAAATGGGTAAGGATGCTAAGTTTAATAAATTCTTATTAGTGTCGGCCGTAGGCGCTGATTACCATTCTAAAAATTATTATTTAAAAATGAAGGGCGAAGTTGAGCATGGAATTGCTTCTTTGAATTTCAATACTTTTCATGCTTTTAGACCTAGTATTTTATATGGTGATAGAAAGGATTTTAGATTTGGAGAATTGCTAGGAAAAGGAGCTATGAAATTTATTTCTCTTTTTTTAGTTGGAGGCACTTCGAAGTATAAAGGAATAGAAGCTTCAAGTGTTGCCAAGGCAATGATGAATACCGCTAAAACTAATACCACTGGAATGATTGTTCATCATTTTGATGATATGATAAAGTTGGCTGATTAATAATTTTATACACTTTGTGGTTTATCTAGATGTAGATTGGTAATTAATTTTGATTGTTTGAAACATAAAGCATTTTCCACACTACAGTCGCAATTGTTCAAAACTAAAATTGTTAGCGAAATAGCAGCATTTATATTTGCTAATAGTATTTCCTTGTGTACATTGGGCTAAATCCTGATTTTGCAATGGCAAAAAAGCAATTTCTATAAAATTTATAGGATTTAATTTGAGTGATAAGAAGAGGCTAAACTTACATTTTGAAAAATAACAATGGCAGAAAAAATATTCAATAATAATTACGACGAAGACAGTATTAAAAGCTTGGATTGGCGTGAACACATCAGGCTACGTCCGGGTATGTACATCGGTAAGTTAGGAGATGGAAGCAGTCCGGATGATGGCATCTATGTATTGATCAAGGAAGTAATGGACAACTGCATAGATGAGCACACCATGGGCTATGGAAAAAATGTTGAGTTGACTGTAAATGAAAAAGAAAAAACGGTAACTGTTAGAGATTTTGGCCGCGGTATTCCATTGGGGAAGGTTGTTGATGTTGTGAGTAAAATTAATACCGGTGCAAAGTATGATAGCAAAGCTTTTCAGAAAAGTGTGGGGTTAAATGGAGTAGGTACAAAAGCCGTGAACGCTTTAAGCAACTATTTTAAAGTTACTTCTTACCGAGAAGGAAGACAGAAAGTCGCTGAGTTTCAACAAGGAGTATTAATTAAAGAACATAAAGAAAAAGAAACAATAGAGCCAAACGGCACCTTAGTAAATTTTACTCCGGACGATACTATATTTAAGAACTATCATTACATCAATGATTATTTAGAAAATCAGATTTGGAACTATTGCTACCTGAATGCAGGGCTTGTCATTAATTTCAATAGCAAACGGTATGTAAGCAAAAATGGATTGCTAGACCTATTGCAAAGGAGAACAAATGCTGACGAAATTCGGTATCCTATTATTCATTTAAAGGGAGAAGACATTGAAATTGCATTGACGCACAACAACGATTATGGAGAAGATTTGTATTCGTTTGTAAATGGTCAGTACACTACCCAGGGGGGTACACACCAACAGGCATTCAGAGAAGCATTTGTAAAAGTGATCCGGGATTTTTATAAAAAGGACTATGAAGCTGCAGACATTCGGGGTAGCGTTTGTGCAGCTATATCTGTTCGGGTACAAGAGCCCGTTTTTGAAAGCCAAACAAAAACAAAGCTAGGTTCGTTTATCGTATATGAGAATGGTCCAACGATGAAGAATTTTATGCAGGATTTTTTAAGCAGAGAACTAGATAACTACCTTCATAAAAATCCTCAAACCGCAGATGCCCTTCGTAAGCGAATTGAGCAAAACGAAAGAGAACGTAAAGAATTGGCAGGCATAAAAAAGCTGGCAAATGAAAGGGCTAAAAAGGCCAACCTTCATAACAAGAAATTAAGAGATTGCAAGTTTCACTACAATGATGAAGCAGAGGGAAAAAATAAAGATGAGATTCTTGAAAAGAAAGCACAAACAACAGTTTTTATTACGGAAGGTGATAGCGCAAGTGGTTCCATTACAAAAAGTAGGAGAGTAGATACGCAGGCAGTTTTTAGTCTTCGCGGAAAGCCTTTAAACTGTTTTGGGTTAACAAAGAAAGTAGTGTATGAAAACGAAGAATTTAATTTGCTTCAACATGCGCTGAATATTGAAGATGGGATAGAAGGTCTTCGATACAATAACATTGTATTGGCTACTGATGCCGATGTGGATGGTTTGCATATCAGGTTATTGATGCTTACCTTTTTTCTTCAGTTTTTTCCTGATTTAGTTAAGAATGGGCATCTGCACATATTAGAAACCCCTTTGTTTAGGGTAAGAGACAAAAAAGAAACAATTTATTGCTATGATTTAACAGAAAAGCAGCAGGCTATAAGGAAGTTGGGCGGCAAACCTGAGATAACCCGTTTCAAAGGATTGGGTGAGATCAGCCCTGGAGAGTTTGCACGATTTATTGGTGATGATATAAAACTTCAACCTATTTTATTGCAACCGGATACACATATTCAGCAGTTGCTGGAATACTATATGGGAAAAAATACCATGCAAAGGCAAGAATTTATTATTGGTAACTTGAAATTGGAAGTTGACCTTGCTGATGAGACGGATGATGAAATAGAAGCAAGGATAGAGCATGCAAAAGAATTGATTGCGTAAATAATATTATTTAGACATGATACACATTGTTTTTGAGGAAGCAAATATTGAAGTATTAAAGAAGAGTTTTGAATTGGATCCAACAATGGACGGAGTGGTCGTCTCCGTAAACGATGACTATGCTGTTGGTCCTATAGAAAATGTGTTTTCTGATGAAGGCATAGCCAATCGGCTTCAGTGGTGGAAAGAAATTCTTAAAGATGGTCACTACGATGGTTCCGCAGATGATGGTCATGTAGATGATCAGAAACTTGTTAGTGACCTTAAAGAAAAATTATTGGCCGATCCTGAAGAGGTAATATGGATTTGGGCAGCACAAAATAAACATGATGTTTGTGGTTATTATTGGCTCATGAGTCAATTGAAGGAATATCAGGGAATGGTATTTATCCTTTACCTAAACAACCTCCCTTTTATAAACGAAAAAGGAAATATTTTTTATCCTACTAGCTTGTTCCAAATTCAACCAAAAGAATTTGTTAAGGCAAAGAAACTTGCCCGGCCTATTACCCTTAGTGAATTTGAAATAGATCCCGACGAATGGGCAAAACTGATGAGTGAAGGCAAAGGTGTTAGATTATTAGAAGGAGGAAAGAAACTCATACAGAAAGACTACGATTATTACGACAAAGATTTTATGGCATTTATAAGTAAAGATTTTATGAAAGTAAGTAAGCTCTTTACTCAATATTATGGAAAATCAAAAGAAACTACAGGCGATGCTTTTTTATTGTGGCGATTAAAAATAATGGTGGAACAAGGCAATGTAGAAATGCAGGGAAGCATGAAAAGTATGAAAGATTTTGAAGTAAAGCTAGTAGGTATTTCTAACGCTGAATTTGTAATAGAAGAAAAACAAATGGCCTGATTATGAAAATAAGTGGAATTCACCATGTAGCTATGTTGACTGACAGGTATGAGGAAAGTAAAAAGTTCTATACCGAAGTATTGGGGTTTTCAATTATTAGTGAAGTTTACAGAAAAGAAAGAGACAGTTTTAAACTAGATATGGCAATCAATGGAGTGTATACCATTGAACTATTTACATTTCCTGAATACAGAGAAAGAGCATCTTTTCCGGAAGCCAAAGGATTGAGACATTTGGCATTTGTTGTAGACAACGTAGCTAAATGGATTGTGTTTTTGAGAAGTAAAAATATTGTTGTAGAAGATGTAAGGATTGATGAAACAACACAAAAAAAATTCACCTTCTTTTACGATCCAAACGGACAGCCTTTGGAATTGTTTGAAGGATAAGAAGAACAAGATATGGCAAGTACAAATGAATTGACCAATACAGAAACAGGCGTATCGGGACAATATAAAAACTGGTTTCTTGATTATGCATCCTATGTAATATTAGAGCGTGCAGTACCTGCCATCGAAGATGGGATGAAGCCTGTACAGCGACGAATTCTCCACTCCATGAAAGAAATGGATGATGGACGCTTTAATAAAGTTGCAAACATCATCGGGCAGAGTATGCAGTATCATCCACATGGTGATGCATCTATTGGCGATGCTTTGGTAAACATGGGGCAGAAGGATCTGTTGATAGAAACGCAAGGTAATTGGGGAGATGTGAGAACAGGAGACTCTGCAGCTGCTCCGCGATATATTGAGGCACGATTAAGCAAGTTTGCTTTGGATGTAGCTTTTAATAACAAAACAACAGAATGGCAATTAAGCTATGATGGTCGAAAAAATGAACCGGTAACCTTGCCAATGAAGTTTCCTATGCTTTTGGCCCAGGGAGCAGATGGGATAGCTGTTGGACTTTCTACAAAAATTCTTCCTCATAACTTTTGTGAATTAATTGATGCCTCCATTAAATGTTTAAAAAACAAACCTTTTGTCATTTACCCTGATTTTCAAACAGGAGGGATGATAGATGTTTCAAATTACAACGAAGGAAAACGAGGTGGTAAGGTGAGGGTTCGTGCAAAGATTGAAGAGTTGGACAAGAAAACGCTCATTATCAAAGATGTGCCTTATGGAGTTACTGTTTCTTCATTGTGCGATAGTATAGTAAAAGCCAATGACCAGGGAAAGATTAAAGTAAAAAAAGTAACAGACGCCACAGCGGCCAATGTTGAAATCATTATTGAACTGGCTACTGGTATTTCTCCTGATATTACGATAGATGCATTGTATGCGTTTACCGACTGTGAAGTAAGTATTTCTCCTAATGCATGTGTTATTATTGCTCAGAAACCACATTTCGTTACTGTCAATGAATTGTTGAAAGTTTCTGCAGAAAATACTAAGACCCTTCTGAAACGGGAGTTGGAAATTAAGTTGGGCGAATTGCAAGAGAAATGGCACTATACCTCTCTTGAAAAAATATTCTTTGAAGAAAAAATATACAAGGAATTAGAGAAAAAGCATGAGACCTGGGAGAAGGTTTTAGTAGGTATTGAAAAGGCATTTGTTCCTTTTGCCAAAAAACTTCGCCGCGCAGTAACCCGAGAAGATGTACTAAAACTAACTGAAAAACCGGTAAGAAGAATCTATCGGTTGGATATTGATCAACTCAATGAGCAGATAAAAGGTTTGGAAACAGAAATAGAACAAGTTAAACACCACCTCGATAATCTTACTGCATTTGCAGTAGCCTATTATGATGGCTTGCTAAAAAAGTATGGGAAAGGCAGAGAACGCAAGACGGAGATCAAACAGTTTGACATTATAACGGCACGAACGGTCGCTGTTGCAAACACAAAGATGTATATGAATGTGCAAGAAGGATTCATTGGCTTAAGCTTGAAGAAAGATGAGCTTATAGCGGAGTGTAGCAATCTGGATGACATTATTGTATTTACCAAAGCAGGAAAGATGAAGGTGGTAAGAGTTGCTGATAAAGTATTTATTGGCAAAGACATAATCCATGCAGCTGTTTTCCAAAAAAATGATGAGCGAACTACCTACAATATTATTTATGTAGATGGAGCTACCGGGGTTAGTTATGCCAAGAGATTCAATGTGACAGCAGTTACCCGAGACAAAGAATATGATCTCACAAAAGGCAGCGATAAAAGTCGTATTCATTATTTTTCAGCTAATCACAATGGAGAAGCCGAAGTTGTAAAAATTGTTCTAAGTCCAAACAGTACCGCTAAGAAAAAAGAATTCGATTACTATTTTGAAGAGATTGATATAAAGGGACGTGGTAGCATGGGAAATCAAGTTTCTAAATATGCTATCAGAAGTGTAAAATTTAAGGAAGCAGGTCGCAGCACACTCACTGGAAGAAAACTTTGGTTTGATAGCAAATTTGGCCGACTTAATAATGAAGAAAAAGGTGAGTACTTAGGTACATTCGAAGAAGAAAAACTGTTGGTTATTTTTGATGATGGTAATTATGAATTGACGGATACTGAATTAACTCAACGATTTGATGCAGAAAAAATATTGCTGATTGAAAGGTTTAATCCTGAGAAAGCAATAACAGCCGTTTATTTGGATGAAGAAAAGAAACAATACAATATCAAACGGTTTTATATAGAAACAAGCTCACTCAAAACCAAGTTTTTATTTATCAAAGAAGGCAAAGGCAATAGGCTAGAAGCCGTAACAACTGATGAAGAACCAACTTTGATTATTCACAGCAAGGCTGGCAATCAAAAGATACCGATTGCAGGGTTTGTTGAAATTATGGGATGGAAAGCAATTGGCAATAAACTAACCGCCTGGAGTAAAGATGTAGAAATAGATTGGGAATCTAAAACTACCGAAGAAGATGGGCAAGGGAAGTTGTTTTAGCCGGTTAGGATATTTTCTTTGAGATTTTGAATTGTATGTGATGAAACACATTCTTATTTCCTTTTTATTGGTATAAGGGTCAAAAATTATTGACTTTACCATATAGTAAAACTTATTGTTTACGGTTGAATGTTATCACTTTAACTTGATGAATTTTTCGCCCAATCCAGAACCACTATTGTCAGTTAAATAATACAATCCGGCAGATAATCTATCTATTTTGATTGATATTAAGTTGATGCCTTTTTGAAGTTCGAAATTCAATTGCATAACTTTTTGTCCTGATGGATTAATAATAATTACTGTTCTTTTTTCAGCATTATTACTAGCAATGCTAAGATTTAAAATGTTGTTTGCGGGGTTTGGTGAAAGGGATAAGTGTGAGGTTTGTTGTTCTATCCTAACTGAAAATGAATTGCTATAATAATATTTTCCGTCAATATCTACACAACGGATTCGGTAGTAAACAATTGAGGATGCGTTATTTTCCATAGGATCCATCTCGGTATAAGCATTGTTGCCAAACCCGACTGCCGCTATTGTGGTAAGGGTTTCAAAAATAGTTCCATCCATGCTTTTTTCTACTACCATCCATTTGCAATTGATCTCATTTATTGTACGCCATTCTACACTTACTTTGCCATTTTTAAAATATCCTTTGGCTGTTATTTTCTTTACAAGAAATGGATTGAGTGAAACACAAACAGTATCATTGGCGAATGAACCACAATCAGGATTGGTATACCATGCGTAAGCATTATAACATCCCGTCTGTTGTGCAGTTATAGTTATAGAGTCGCTGTTAGGTATTGGGCTGCCATTAAAAAACCATTGCCTGTGCGTTCCATAGTAATAGGATAAAGAATTGTTTATTTTAGTGATGGTTCCCTTTTGTGGAGTACTTGCACCCAGAATGTTGAGTGTATCGCCGGTTAAACAAAAGTTACTATCGGCTTGTATTAACCTATATTGATTGGTAGCGAATAAAAACACCTCATGAAAAATGGTATCACGAAGAAATCCTATTATTTGTTGATTGGTATATAGATAAGCAAAAGATGCTGTTGGTGCGAGTTGAGCCAAAATATTTACGGTATCACCTGCGCAGAAACTTGTATCAGACCCAACAATAGACAGGCTTGGTGCAATAGAAGGTCCAATAGGTTCTGCGGCGGCAGGTATGCATGTAGAATAACTAATGCCGTTTTGGTCTATAGAAGTAAGTGATATAGAGAAGGCTGTGTCCGGAATAAAGGAGATGTCTTGGGTTGTTTGACCTGTTGACCACTGATAAGAAGCCATACCCGGTTCTCCAAACAACGTAACTACTGCTCCTCTGCAAAAAACAGGTTTATTTAAAACGGGTGATGTATTAAAGCCTGTAACTTTTTTTAAAGGGTAAGTTGAATAAGGTTTTGCCTTTACTAAAATGAGTTGGCTTATTGTGTCTGTACCTCCATACCCTGCGGCAAACAATGTTACCCTATAAAAGCCTGTCTGTGGAAATTGAAAATTAACCGAATCTCCGTAATTATCTATTTTTCCATCCCCATCAAAATCCCATTGAGCACCTAATGCATTAATGCTTGTGCTTTTAAAATCATACCCTCTGAAACAGTTTTCGTTAAATGAAAACGAGGCAGTTGGTGTAAGCCCACCTGGGTTAGACCCACAACCATTTGATGCCAACAATTGATTTCTAAAAAGCAAAATCGAATTATTCATTCGATTTCCTTGCCCTTGAGTAAATGATAACATACAAGTAGTATAATCCATGTAATTTGGCAAGTCATTTACATTTGTTATAAACGGGCTTGTTCCGGTTGTATCATTTGTGTCTGTATTGCATGAATTGCCCCGACAAGTACCATTAGAAGTTGCATCCGGTGGCGTATCGCATACAAGGTCTCCATCCAATAAGCAATTATTATTTGTACAACCACCATTGAAGGTGTGCAACAATCCAAAGTAGTGACCAATTTCGTGTGAAAGAATTTCTGAATTGAAGAAATTGTATTGCATAACGATACCATCGAAATTTGTGCCTGCCCAATTGGGAAATGAAGAATAACCAATTACTCCATCAAATGACGAAATACTCTTAATCACCCAAATATTTAAATACAATTTGGGTTCCCATCTGTTTACATTTTTTAAGCTGACATCCTCAGAAAAATTGTTGTAGGTAATATTGGTATAAGGCGAAACATCCCGGGTAATTCCATTGGTGGCATTGCCGAATGGATCTACCGACGCCCTGCAGAACTGAATGCCTATATTGGTTCCGGTAGTTTGATTAAACGGGGCTGCATTTTGAAATCGAAGATTTAGTTGGTTAATGACATTGACTACTTGGGTATCTGCAAGGTTTTCAACGCCGTTTTGATGTACTATGTGAATTACAACAGGAATAGTGACTGTATTTTGGGGTCTGTTGCCAACCCTTATTTGGTTTATTTCACTATTGTAGAGCAAATTATTTACCTGCTGTTCGGTCTTGTTGACTACTATTTTGCTCGATGCCATTTTATTTCTTGTACCATCAAAACCGCAAAAATTATTTTGGGATGTAGAAATATGGAAACTAAAAATTGCTATAATTAAAAGAAGAACTGTTCTCATAAGTTTGGTAATGTTATCATTTCCTTCTATTGATACAAGATGCAGGGTTGTTGCTGTATTTAGCAATCAAAATTTCTTTTTTGTGCTATAAGGTAATATTGAAAGGCAGATAATAAATGAGGCATCGTACTTGTTAGTTACCAGATAATGTAAGAAATCAAATAATGAAGCGCATCAATTATCTTGACCTATGCTGACTTGCCTTTTCTTCTAAACCACCAATACAACGGCAATCCCATGGCAGTCAATGCCAATCCAAAAATGGAGTTGATGACAGGTGATTTTCCACTCATAAAATTGTTGATATCGTTGTAGATGGTAATGACTGTATATAAAACTGCAAACCCAATAAACAGTATTGGCAAAATAGGGTAGCCCTTCATTCTAAACGATGAATTATCTTTTGGCACCTTCTTTCTAAAGATAAAAATACCATAAGCTGCAAAGCCATAAAAAATCCATGTGATGAAAACAAACATATCCATTAGCATATCAAAAGAGCCAAGCAATACAAGGCAACAACCCCAGGCAGCTTGCAACCATAGAGCATTTACAGGGGTATTGCTTTTTTTATCTACTTTACCTGTCCAGGAGAAAAATTTCTTTTCTTCACCCATCGCATAGATCACCCTTGCGCAAGGCATGATGTTTCCATTTGTACTTCCGGC
>JANMZN010000283.1:0-48179 GCA_031383285.1 Segetibacter sp. | reverse complement strand
ATAGCAAAACAAAAACTAAACCTACCATCATACTCGCTGCCGAATCTATGCGCACACTTTGGTATTGTAAATGAAAACAGCCATTCTGCTAAAGGGGATGTGTTGGCCACAATTGCATTGTACAAAATCTTAATGGAACTATAGTCATGTTAGGATTCATCAACTTTTTTTTCTTTCAATGGTTTTTCGTCAGACTATTCAAAGCTGAATCGAAAGGTGTTATTGTTTACTGGGGCTTTCTATATTTCATCTTGCCATTGACGGGATGGAATAATAAGTATAAATCATTGGGCAAGGTTAGACACTTTTATCTGAATTAACAATGGCTAAACTCCTCGTCCCGGAATTTACAGATGTGAAAGCTGAACTATGCCGGCGAAGTTTCTTTAAGTTCTTCTGTGAGTTCTGGGGCATCATCGAGAGTGATGAGCTGATTCTGAATTGGCATATCAAATATTTGTGCGACGAGATCCAAGAAATAGCAGAAGGTGTTATTCGTGGCGACAAAGAGAATGAAGATCTGGCTTGTAACATTTGCCCTGGTACATCAAAGAGCACAATTGTATCTGTTATGCTGCCGGCATGGTTGTGGACAAGAAAGCCAGATTGTGTAATTCTTAGCAATACGATTAACACCAATAACGCGACAAAGTTCTCTTTGAAATTTCGAGATATTGTTACGTCAGAGGAGTACAAGAGATGTTTTCCTTACATAGTGGTCCGACATGATTCAAGTGCGTTTATGAGATTACAAAATACTGCTGGTGGAGCAAGGAGACAGTTCACAACCAAAGGAAGTATAACTGGAGACCACGGACACATAAGACTAGATGATGACCCGATGGATTTCCACGCCGCCCGAAGTGATGCAGAAAGCGAACGATGTATTGATGGTTATAAGGCGTATTCCACCAGAGCAAAAAAGAACGCCTATGTTCCTTACATATTGGTATCTCAAAGACTATCGAATCAAGACACATCTTCGTATGTTTTCAAGGTAAAGCCAAGCATCAAGAAAATTGTATTGCCGGCATGGGATAATGGAAAGGTATATCCGGAAGAATTGAAAAGTTATTACCTAAATGGGTTGCTGCATCCAAACCATTTGAATCAAAAGTTTCTTGAAGACAGAAAGATTGAACTTGGCGACCTTCAGTATTTAGCAGAGTATGGTCAAGACTGTGAAACCACAGAAGGGTACATGTACCAAATCAAAAAAGTGAAGGAGATTGAAGAGAAGGGAATCAGCATTGCAGTTTGTGATCCAGCAGACGATGGAGAATGTTATTTAGCATCGGTGTTCGCGTTCATTCATTCAAATAAGGTTTGGGTCCGGGATATAATTTACACCAAGGATGGAGAAGAAGATATTGAAGAGGACGGTGTAGTAGTCAGAACAGGAACCGTTACTCGAAACGTCGAGAAAGCAAAAACTTACAAGCCGTACGCATTTCACATTGAGAAAGACGGCCTTGGTAACATCTACGGTAAGCAAGTTAAAAAGAAGTATGGCCTTGTAGTTCCGTTCAATGCTAAAGGCGACAAGGACGATAGGATTTTCTCTAAAGCAAACGTCATCAGTAAGCACTTTATGTTCCTGGAGCAATCGCCAAACATGGAATACGAGAATGCAGTTGGCAGTATGGTTTCATACAAGAAAGTCGGAAGCAATAAATTAAAAGATATTCAAGATGCGCTGACATCATTAGCAGATATAGCAGTAAAACATAATCTAATCAACATATACACTTAACCCCGATTATACTAACTAAACACAATAACACCATGTCAATCCCCAAAATAATTTGTCCCTGCTGCAATTCAGAAATTGCAAAAGTTAATCAAGGCAGAATTGTATTCGATAACATGAAAGCCGTTTCTATTATCGAACTGGACCTAACTACCAACTCAAAGGAAGTGAAATGCCACAGCTGTCATAATTGGCTGTCGATAGATTCAGCTAATAACGTTGAGGTCAATTATAAGCGTAAAGGATCCGACATTCTCCACAATCAAAACACTGTGACATACAAAAAAAGCAATAACATCAATCCAAATAAGCGATGAAAGAAGGAAAATTATTTTCAGAAACGTATTCTGAATTCAAAGAAGAAAATAAAAAGGCAGTTGCGGCATTCGCAGGTAAACGCCAATTATCACTAGACGAAAAAAGGTTTTTTGTTTTCCCATTTATAGAAGACCTTGGATTCGATACTTGGGATAAAATCAATAGCGAAATTACAGAGATATACCACAAGAAATCAACTCTATCAAAAGCCGTTAGAGATAGTCTGATTACTATTTATAACAATGTTACTAAATCTACAATCGAATTTAATAAGCCATGAATCAAATAAAAGATTTTTTCGAATACATTTTCAACATTGTAAAGATATGGGTTATAATTCAGCCATGGGAGCAAGGTTTGATAGTCAGAAAAGGCAAGAGAATTAGAAAGGTAAATGGTGGAATCTACTTCAAAATACCTTATTTGGATTCTGTTTACGTTCAAGAGGTCAGGTTGAGAATTGTGCAAATAACTATGCAAACTTTAACAACACAGGACAACCAAACTTTGACTATAAATTCCGCAGTAGGTTTTAAAATAACAGACCTTGAAAAACTTTACCAAACTTTATTTCATCCAGATGGGACTATTTCAAATATGGCCATGGCGATTTGCGCAGAGCATATATTTAAAACTCGATTAGGCGATGTTAAACCAAATACTATTGAAGAAGTAGTACTGCAGAAACTGAATGAGAAAGATTACGGATTGAAGTTTGAATATTATAAAATAACCAATTTCGCGGCAGTAAAAACATTCCGTCTTATACAAGATGGACAGTCATGGATTGCTAATGATTTGCAAACAACAACCAAGAGATAATAACTAAACCTAATTTATATGAAATTTCTAAAAACAATTGTGCAGATAATCTATGTACTAGGTTCTGCAAATGCCATTATTACTTTGTTCTACTTGATAGCTGATGCAATTTGGCTGCAATGTTTCAACTCCTACATGCTGACGGTGTTCCTAATCAGTATTGCGATCTGGATTATAGGAAGTATAATTAAAAACAAAATAGAAAAATATGAAACCAATTCCATTTAAAGAACAGACAACCATAGTTGCCAAAGACCAACCATAATATCAACCGCTTCCAGCTTTATTAAGTACTTCTCCGCAGGGTGAAGTTGTTACCTGTTGGAAGATGTCTTGGAAAGAAAGATTCATTTTGTTATTCACAGGTAAAATATGGATGCAGTTGTTGATGTTTAGAAATGCTGAAGGCAGAATCAATCCGATAACGCCAACATTTCTTACAGCCAAAAAATCTGATTTAATCATTAAACCACAACCAGTAAAACAAATTATATGTTACAAATCAAAGAAGCCATGTGAACAAAATTGCGTAGGTCCGTGTAAAAATGATTGGATAAAATAATATATTTACAATTCAAAAGTGCATTATGAAGATACCTAAATCGATTATTAATTTTGGACAAGCCGTTTTAAAAGATGCTTTCAGTAATTCTACCACAGTAGTACAGAATATTCCTAAAGCTAATCTCACCGGAACCATCTGTAATCATCCAACGGACCAACAGGTAGTAAACAAACTACGAATGACTGGGTGTTTAAAATGTAACGTATGGTGCTTGGCGAAGGCTGGGATTAGAATTACAAAACTTTAAATTATGAACAGAGGCTCAATAGAATTACAGAACTTGATTGAACCACAGAAGCCCAGCTTTTGCCAAACACGTGTTACAGGCAGTACGGGTTTAAATGTACTATCTCTTTTCGATGGCATGTCTTGTGGTCAAATTGCTTTACAAAAGGCAGGGATAAAAGTTAATCAATACTTTGCAAGTGAAATAAAACCACACGCAATAAAAGTAACGCAACACAATTTTCCCAATACAATACAATTAGGTAGCGTATTAGATGTAAAAGCAAGTGATTTACCTAAAATAGATTTATTGATAGGTGGAAGCCCTTGTCAAGATTTTAGTTCAGCTAATAAAGAAAAATTAGGATTGCAAGGCGAAAAATCAGGTTTATTTTATGAGTATTTAAGACTTTTAAAAGAATGTGAGCCAAAATACTTTTTACTTGAAAATGTGGCAATGGATGATTATAGTTATGCAGCAATAAGTGAAATGCTTGGAACTTATCCAACAAACATAAATAGTGAATTAGTATCAGGACAATTAAGACAAAGAAGCTATTGGACTAATATAGGTCCAGAAAGTTTTGATTTTTTTGGTAATAGATATTCAATGATACCACAACCGAGAAACAAAAAAATAAAGTTTCAAGATTTACTTGATAATGGATATACTGACAGATTAAAAGCAAGATGCTTACTTGAAAGTGAAAGTAGAAATCCGGGCAGTACATTTTCATCATTAAGACGATATATGATACGAGGATTTATAAATGTAATTTTCAAAGACAAAGAAACATTTGAAAAGTATTCTAAAATGACCGAAGATGAAATGAAGGCAAATTTTATTGATGGCGATATTAGAAAACTAAATCAAAACGAAATGGAACGATTACAAACAGTACCCAATGGATATACAAGCACACTAAAAAGAAATGAAACAGCTTGTTTATTGGGTGATGGTTGGACAGTTGATACTATTGCACATATTTTTTCATTCATAGAAGTAGAATGTTCAAATTATGCACAGTCGTAGTATTGCCTGTAAAGCGGATGCTATGTGCAGTTTGCCACCTAGATTATGAACTGAAAAACTAAACGTCTGCAAATTGCTTATAGCATATGTTATAGCACGTTGCGGATAATTAAAAACTGATATTATGCCAATTGATTATAAAAAATATCCTCCAAATTGGAGCGAAATAAGAAAGCGAATTTTAGAACGTGCAGAAAATAAATGCGAGTGTTGTAGCCTTGAAAATAAATCAAAAATCAATTCTTTTAAAGTAAATGGAGTTACAGTGTGGAAGGATTTGACTTATGCCGAATGGATGCACAGAGATTGTCCAAAACACGTTACTGTAATTCTAACAATAGCACATTTAGACCACGACGAAACTAATCACACCGTTACTGATGAAAGATTAAAAGCAATGTGCCAATTATGCCATTTGCGTTACGATGCTAAAGAGAAAGGTCGTCGATTGAAAGATAAACGTAGCAATGTGCTATAACGGTTGTGGCTTGTATCGTCGTTGCGGACTTCGTAACTACAAAATTTCATCTTAAAAATAAATATAATGCGAAACGAAAATATGATTGAACCACAAAATCCGCAATGCGTACAAGCCGTTGTTACAGGAAGTGCGGATTTGAATGTATGCAGCCTTTTTGATGGAATGAGTTGTTTGCAATTAGCGTTGAACAAATCAAGATTAAAACCAACTAAATACTACGCAAGTGAAATTGATAAGTATGCAATGCAAGTTACAATGGCTAATTTTCCTAATACTATTCAAATTGGTGATGTAAGAAACGTAAAAGGTTCAGATTTAGGATTTATTCATATACTCGCTGGAGGTTCGCCTTGTCAAAGTTTTTCATTCGCTGGGAAACGTAAAGGAATGGCAACAAAATGTGAAGTTGAAATTTTATCATTAGAACATTACCTGGAGTTGAAAATGCAAAACTTTGAGTTTGAAGGACAAAGTTACTTGTTTTGGGAATATATGCGAATTTTAGAGGAATTGCGAGTTATAAATCCAAACATAAAATTCCTTTTAGAAAATGTGTTAATGGGCGAAAAGTGGCAAAAGATTTTAACTAGAGCAATCGGAATTAATCCTATTCAAATAAATTCTGCTTTACTTTCTGCTCAAAATAGACAGCGTTTATACTGGACTAATATTGCAAGTGAACCAGTAGGTTTTTTTGGGGATTTACATTGTTCAATTCCGCAACCAAAAGACAAAGGAATTTTATTGAAAGATGTTTTAGAAACCGATATTGATGATAAATATTTTTTGAGTGGTAAAATGATGGATTGGTTACAAAGGCATTCAGAAAAAAGAGGAACAGAATTTAAGCAATTAGATGGTTTTCAAAAATCAGCTTGTATTACAACAACTGCTTTAGTAAAACAAAATTTATCTACTGATTATATCATTCATAACACAATGCCAAGAAGTTCAAAAACAGGAAAGGGTGGAACGGGGCCATTATCACGAAATGAGGGAAAAACTTATTGTTTAGATACAGGAAATACGAATGCAGTTGAGATGATTGGAGCGATTAAGTTTGGCAGAACTGATGAAGCGAAGGCAATTAGAAAAGAAAGTATGGCAAACGGAAAAGATTTTACACCATTTCAAGCAAAAGAAATAAGCAATATTGACTATGAAAAAATGGGAACACTTACAACCGCTATAAACAAAGATAATCTTTTGATTGTCGCACAACGTGGTCGAGGAATAAACAACGAGCAACAACTTGAACCGAGAAACGATGGTAAAACAAATTGCCTTACAAGTGTTCAAAAAGATAATTTAGTAATGGGATGTGATTATAGAACCGATGAAGGTTTAAGAATAAGAGAAAACGGGAAATCAGGAACATTAGCGGCGAGAGCAAGAAATGATGAGAGTTGTGGCCAATTAGCAATGATTAACAAAACTATCCGAAGATTAACCCCAAAAGAATGTGAAAGACTGCAAACAGTTCCAGACGATTACACAAATCACGTTAGCGATACGCAACGATACCGAATGTTAGGGAATGGCTGGACAATTGATGTGATAGCCTACATATTTTCTAATTTACGGTTTTCGTAGTATTTCCTGTAACACTTGGATAACGCCACATCACAGACAATAAAGAAAAACCACTCATAACCGAGTGGTTTTTTTATGTTGAAAATATTTAGCAGTATATCATATTGCATTAAAATAATATATATATTTGCATTATTCTACTAACAAACATACGATTACGGCAATGATGAGATAGAGGTACGAAAAGCTTTTAAATCTTTTAGAGACACGCTATTTAGCCGTGAAAAGAGCTCGTCGGGTATAGAAAACGGTCTTCATCGTGCTTTTTCCAATGATTCTATAGTGTTTCAGGCATTGTTTTCTTCTTCGTGGGAAACAATTAATCAAAATTTTTATACAAAACTTGCTCAATCAGTAGATCCTATTGATAGCACAATCACGTTTTATGCTGAAATATTATCAAGTGGAATTTTAAAATCACTTGACAAAAAGGGCGTTGATGTTACTGAAAACGACGCGTTGATTGCCCTTTTAAAAAATCCAAATGAATTTCAAAACTTTCAGCAATTCATCAAAGAATGGCTTTACTATCACTACTCGCATGGGTGGAATTATGTGGTTCCGAAAAGCACATCGGTTGGTTTTGAAAAAAGAATTGACAAGCCTACTGTTAAAACGACACTCTATAATTGTGATCCGGACCATGTAAAATGGAATAATTCTTTTGTTAGTAACATACTAAACTTTCTTGGAATCATAAGAGATAAAAAAATAGTATTTGATTATTATCCACTAGGTTTCAGAAGTGTCAACTATTCAGATGTAATTTCATTTATAGATGTTCGTCAAAATTCAGAAAGACCATGGGTAGGTGTTTCAAGGTTACTATCATTAAGACAACAAATTCAAAACTATTCCTTATCACTTCAAGGAAAAGAAAATCTTATCAAACGTACCGGTTCCATATTGGTATCTCTTGACGCTGCAAAAAATGAAGATTTAGGACTAGACAGCGGAATAGGTACTGGAAAGTTCATAGAAGGTATTCCAGAAATTATTACTCATAAAGAGAAGCTGGAAAAAGACATGAGAGCTACTGGACTTGGAAACCCTAGCATGGGAATAATGTTTTCAACGCTTCCATTAAAATCGAGCCCTCTTTCTGCAGGTCTGGAAAATGTGAAATTTGATGATTATGCGATTGAAGATGCTCGTCAGATTTTAAATAAATACAATCTGCCTAAAGAATTCCAGAACCTTACTAAAGAGACTGCCAAATTTGCCAACAGACAGTTAGCAATGATTGAGGTTATTCAAAATACTATTGAGCCACTTGCTACTTCTTTTTGTGATAAGATGCAAACCTACTTCAATTGGGAAAACAAAATCAGTCTGGACTTCTCTCACTTGTCTGTATTTGCAGACAATGAACAAACCAGAACGACTACGCAACAAGCTGTTTACGATTTGTACTTCAAATTGTTTACAGATGAGGTTATAGATGAAAAAGAATTTAAAGCAAAACTACAAGAACATGGAATCATCAACTAAAAATGACGGAAAGCCAAATCTTGAAGAAATCAAGAAGATAGCAAAGCAAACTGGAGATAAGGAATTGCTGGACGATGCAAAAAAACGAATGAAAAACAAAAACGTTGAGAAATAATGGCAAAGCTAAAAATTAAAAAGTTCGCGACAGAAGCCGAAACATTCAAGTGGCTTGTTGACAATCAAAAGTTATTGAAAGCGCAAAGACGTGCAAGCAATAAAGAATCTGATGGTTTAGGCTTTCAGTTTGTATCGTTTGCTGTCAATGAAAAAGGCGAAAGGCTTAAAGCTGATGCGGTAAATATTATCGAGGATACTGGTAAAATCCGTGTTAAGGTAATCATCAATGCCACAAACATTTTAGACAGCCACCGGGATGTTCATCAAAAAGGCATTTGGAAAAAATCATTGACCGAAAAGTTGTTTCTCTATTTATGCCAGGAACATGATCTTTCATTCAAAGGTATTATTTCAGATGAGGTAAAAGCATATACACAGGTTTTCACTTTCGCAGAGTTAGGAGCTGACTATGAAGGAGATTGTGAATGTCTTGTTTTTGATTGTATCATCGAATCTTCAAGAAACAAATTCATGTACGATCAGTACAAAAAAGGATACGTGCGTAACCACTCTGTTAGAATGCAGTATGTAAAAGAATACTTCTGCCTTGATTCTGAAGATCCTGAACACACCCAATTCAAAGAAAACTACGATAAATATTCCTTGACGGTGGCCAATAAAGAAGCGTTGGTTAACTGTAAATGGTTTTACGCAGTTACAGAAGCGAAAGTAGTTGACGAAGGTAGCGCATGTGTTAAAGGAAGCTGCTTTGTCACACCAGTATTAGAAATCGAACAGGTTAAAAATAAACTTCAAGCCGAGCAATCACTTGAAACTCCGGAGCCGGATAATTCCACTCCAAAAACAGAAAAAAGAAAATCATTTAGTAACGTAATTTAAAACCTGAAAAATCATGTTTAAATACAAAACAGATGCCGAATTAGAGGCAATGAGTACAGCGGAGAGAGACACTTACGCTAAAGAAAAAAGAGAGCATGAGCAAAAAGAAGCTCAAAAGGCTATCGATGATGCTGTAAGTACTGCAAAAACAGAACTTCAAAAATCATTTGACACTGAACTAGAAGCGGTAAAAGCTATCGCAGAGAAAGCTGAAAAAGCAAACGAAGCACTTGAGGCTATTGTTGTAAAACAAGGCGAAGAGTTGGCAAAAAAACCAACTTTCGATCCTACGCAAACAAAACAAGAGCGTTTGGCTGCGGAGTTAGAAACTCACAAAGAAGCATTGGAAGCTTCAACCAAAAAAGGACACGATCATACTTTTGTAATCAAAGCTGATACTTTGAGAGCTTCTGTTGTTGGAAATCCTAATGCTTTAGACCTTACAGATATTGGACAATTGGCGCACCGTAGACTTACTGTTTACGATATGTTCAGAAAAGTTCCGGTTCCACCAAACTCTAACGGAGTTGTTCGTTATGTTGACTGGGACGATGCAACCAAAGTGAGAGCAGCAGCAGCAGTTGCTGAAGGTGGAACTTTTCCAGAGTCTACAGCAAAATGGGCGACTTATACATTGGCACTTCAAAAAGTTGGGGATATCATCCCTTGCAGTGAAGAATTGATGTACGATGCACCATTATTCGCTGCTGAATTGTCAAACTTTTTGGAAACTAACGTTGCCATCAAAGTTGATACAGACCTTGTAACTGGAAACGGTACTGCGCCAAATCTAACAGGATTGAAAGCGCAAGTTCCAAACTATACTCCAGTAGCTGCCGGAATTGTAGACGCAAGTATCTACGACCTTTTGGTTAAACTTCGAGAAACTATCACTTCTCCTTACGGAAGCAAGTACAGTCCAAACGTTGCGTTCATGAATATCACGGACATCAACAAAATGAAGTTGAAAAAAGATTCTCAAAACAACTACATCTTGCCTCCGTTTTATGACAAGGCTGGAAACATTGTTGATGGCATCACTGTTTTAGAGTGTAATGCTTTCGCAGCAAACACAATGATAGTTGGAGACAGCCGTTATGGAGCTATTTACGAAATCCCTGGAGTAACAGTTGAAACTGGTTACGGAACAGGAGACTTTGAAAGCGATATGATGAGCATCAAAGCTCGTAAACGTTTGAATCTTTTAATCAGAACTGTTGATCAAACGGGATGGTTGGAAGTTACAAGCATTAGTGCTGCGCTTACAACTTTAGCATCGTAAGACATCATGAAAAAAGTAAAATTCATAGCCGATTTTGGAGTTAAAAGAATTGGGGACGTATGTCAATACGATGGCTCGTTAGCATCTCAATTGGTTAACGTTGATAAAGTCGCTGAATATACTGAAGACGATGTTACAGAGGTGGAGGAAGGCAGAGAATATGTCGAGCCAACTATTTCTGTAGTGGAAGATGAAGCTGTTATAGCGGAAAATCCACGAAGAAAAGCAACTGAAACAGCAACAAGTCCAGACAAAATAATTGTTGAAGACGATGTTACAGAGGTGGAGGAAGAAACTGCTCCAGAAGTGATTGCTGAGGAAACTCCTGCTGCCGTAGAGAAACCTGTAAAACCTAAAAAATAAATTAGACAATGTATTTCGTAAAGCCAATATTTTATGTGTATGAGCCTATCAAGATAGCAAATGTTTCCGAAAACGGCGCAATTGCTAATGACCTTGCCAGATTTATTGCGCTTTACGAAAAACAGTGTTTGATGGAAATTTTAGGCGCGTGTTTGTACAAGGAATTGATAGATAGTTTTGAGTTGTTGACTGGAGCTACAGAGTACACTTTGAAAACAGATGCTACTGAACCAATCAGAAGACTGGTTAATGGCTATGAGTACGATGCTCCGGAAGGTGATAATTGCTTTGAAAATAGTTTTGTATTCGATTATTTTTTATTCGGACAACGCTTTATTCCTTTTGGTTGTGGGTGTGGATGCGGTTCAGATAACTGTACTAAAAGATATTGGAAAGGATTTGTTCAAACAGATACTTTCTTAATCGGCACTACAGTCACAACAAGTAAACGAAGTTTCATTGCTGATTACATCTATTATCATCATTCACTTATTAATCGGTCATCAACTACAGCGTCCGGGCAACAAGTATTAACTGGAGAGAACTCGACTGCTGTTTCAAACTTTTCAAAAAGAGTTGACAGATACAATGAATTCATCTTTTCTGTTTTGGGACGTCAAGGCGAAACCTCGCTTTACCGATTCTTATTTGACAATAAAGATGATTATCCTACATGGGTTCCGAATTGTAATTTGAGATTTAAAGAAAAGTACTGATGCAAAAAATTGAGAAAGCTTTAAAGAACGTTTTTGATTCTATAGGTGACGATTATGATTATCCGGAGGGTGAGTTTTTAGCCGATGATTTCGGAATGGGAAATGCGGTGTCAAATCCATTTTTTGGACAAACGCCAACTCCTGTGAAGTTTATGTTTGGAACTCAAAAAGAATTGAATGCATGGCTAAAAGACAACAACGATAAATATCCATTGGTTTGGCTTGTTTATCCTGTATCAGAAAGCTATACAAACGACACTTCAGATTTCTACTCATACAAAAGTGCCAGGTTAATATTCGCTATCAATAACGAAGCAGAAAAGTTAGTCCAGACTCGCTTACAAACAACAAAGTTCGTCCTAAATCAATTAGTAGATAAGTTCAAATCATTGATGCGTAATTCTTCTTTTAGAAAATACATATCCATCGATAAGCAGGCAGAAGTCAAAGAGACTTTCTATCCAAACTACTCTACAAATGCACAAAAAGACGGAGGAACAGTTGAGATATGGGATGCCATCACATTCGATTGTGATTTTCACCTTATCCCAAGTTGCATAAAATTAATTTTTAATTAAAAAAAAACGATATCATGATACAAAATGGTGTATTAAATTGTGGATCGGGTTCTACAGGAACTTGGTTTGATGGGTGTAAAATCACACCTAAGGACTTCTCAAAAGCATTTTTGTTGAGTCCTTTAGCAAATATCGATCTAACCGATGACGATTTTGACGAAGCGGCGAGAGCTCTGCTTATCAAAAAGGGATGGTTGGTTGCTTTAAACGATATTTTGCAGGTTTCAGAAGCTGGAGCCAAAAACAATTATCAAACTTTACCTAACAAAAAGAAAATCTTTATTTCCCAAGGGCTTTATGAGTTCATGATGGAATTTGAAGCAAACATTTGTTTGGTAAAAGCGCTGCACAAACTTGCCAAAAAGAAATGGCAATTGCTATTGTTGGATACCGAAGGAAAATTATTCTTCGACAACAAAAATGGTAAACTAAACGGTTTTGAACTTCAAGAAATCAGTGTAGACAACGAAACAGTAAACGACGGTGGTTCTAAATTGGCCATGATGACTTTAATGGCTCAATTCACACAAGACGGTACCAAAGGTTACAACGAAAGACGTAGCTACATCGTATCGGATGAATTCTACGAAATCATGGGCGTTCAGGATGTAGTTCTGGCTGCTGGTGATATCCTTGCTCATGCAACTGCCACTGTAACGGTAATGGGTGGATGCGATGGAACTTCTCCTATATCTGGGTTGGAGCTTGCAAACTTCCGAGTGCGCGTAGCTTCTACTGGAGTAGTAGATCCTATTACTGCTGTAGCTGAAATTGCGGACGGAGTTTATCAAATAACAGGAATTGCCGCAGCTGGCGATACCCTTATTGATTTATACGATACCGTTAATGGAAGCGCTGTAACTGATATTGATACGAAACAATTCTATCAATCGAATGTTCTGGAGGTTACCTTGACGTAGTCATCAGTAATTAATAATTATAAAAGCCTCTCTAAATCAGAGGGGCTTTTTATTAAAAAAAGCGATGGAAGAAATTTGGAAAAATATAAAAGGATACGAAGGACAGTACGTTGGCTTATAAGGAAGAATTAAAAAAGACATCATGAATTTTTTCACTTTCGCCGAAGACATCAAAAGTTTTTCTACAGAGAAGTTTCTGGATGATATTCAGACGGAGCTTGAGAAAAGCGAATACACACTCGCTCTTCAAAAGCAGCAATGGAATGAAGGGATTGACAATGAAGGGAAAATATTGGGGCGGTATTCCAAAACAACGGAGATACTGACCGATGGAAGAAAAAAAGCCGGAACAACATACGACATTTTTGAGACAGGAGAAACCAGGAGAAAGTTAACCTTATTTGGTATGCAAGCCGACAAGGATATTACATTCTTCTTTGATTCAGACAGTAAGGCGGTACCGGATTTATTACAGTTGATCGGTCCGAGATTATTCGGATTGACACCAAAAAACAAAGACAATTTCACAACGATGGCAGTTGATAAAGCCATACAACTATTAAATACTAAACTAAAATTCAAGTAATCATGGGATGTAATTGCGAAAAAGCAAACGGCTTTCAAGAGAAGTTGGGCCTTGCAAAAAGAGAAACAAAAAAAACAGGTGAAACGCATGTGGTTTATGTTCATAAAGCCACTAATACGGTTTTCATGCGTAAAGAGTCTGATTTGAATAATGATCTGAAAATCTGTTGTTACTTCTTGCCAGATGGTACTGAGGTGGAGTGGACCGATAAAAAAGCTAAGGAATTGAAAAAAGAAGCCGACAAAAAAGCTAAGGAAGCTGCAAAAAACGCTACAAATGATATTGAAGTTGCTGAAGAAGTGGTTTCTCCGGAAGAAGAAAACTAAGAGCGCCGCAAAACTGTACAGAAAATGCAATGAGCTGTCGATTCACAACTTTAATGAAGTTGCTAGCAATAATGATTTTTCCTTTTTAAAGAAGAACAGTCAGGATTTGGTTAGTGATGAAGAGTTGCAATCAGCATGGCTTGATATTCTTGATGAGTATATGACGATTTCCGATAATAAACTAGCTATTTCTCTATTATCAAAGAAGGCAAAGTTGATTTTATTGGAAAAGAAATTACACGTTTTTGAAATGATGAAATTTTGTCTTAATCGCAATATCAATATTGATGAACAGTTAGCTCAATATCGCATTAAAAAAGATAAAGTGCAAGCGAATATAGGAATGGTCAAGAACGATATTAATAGGATTTCAGCAACCATGCCAACACAAGAGGAAAGAACAGTAAATAACACTGATTTTGACAGAAGTATTGCAATGCTGAATAAAAACGGGTTCAATATTAATCGTTTCACAACAGTTGTTTCAGAGTGGGTTCAAGCTCTGAATATTTTAGAAAAACAAAGTAAAGCTAATCAAAAATAATACGACGATGACGGCAATAACAACATAACTGAGTTTAATATACCCGGACTAAAACAGGCGCTAGAGCAATTTGCTGCTTTACAAAAAGCAGTAGATAAATCAGCTAAAAGTATGCTTGACGTTGCTATTAACGGCGAAAAAGCAGTTAAGTCATTAGGAGGTGATACATTAAAAAAGAATGTTGAACTACAAAAAGCTTCCGCCAAAGAAACTGATAAATTAACTGAGGCTAATAATAAGTTAATCAAAGCTCAATCTGAAGAGGCAAAAGAATTAGCGCGTATCAATGTGCTAATTCAACAGCAAAACCAAATCAATAAAGCTTCTGCTCAAACACATGATTTAACTACTGCTGCTATAAATAAGGAAGCTACAAGTATTGCCGGGGCAAGAGCGCAATTAGCATTGCTTACCCAAGCCAGAAACAATGTCAATATTACCACTGATGAAGGTAAAGCAAGATTAGTATTACTTAATGATGCTTTAGATAAAAATAACGCATTTATAAAAGCCAATGCGGATGCTGCCTTAAAGCAAAAGATGGCTATTGGAGATTATGCCACAGGAATGAGTGAAGCTATTGAGAAAACGGGATTGTTTTCTGGAAAACTTGGCAATTTATCGCAAAACGTAATAGGGTTTGTTCAGCAGGGCGCTCAAGCAGCTCAAAAAATAAAAGACATCAATGATTCTGTTGTTAGTGGTGCAGGTAAAATCGGAAATTACGTTTCTGCTAAACTTGGATTTATAAATGTTGAAAAAGCAAGTACGGTTGCTATAGAAGCCGAAACAATAGCAGTAGGAGAAAACGCAGTTGTCACAGGAGAAGCCGAAGCCGCTAAAATAGGATTTATACAAGCTGAAAAAGTTGCTAAGGTGGCAACTATCGGAAATACGGCAGCAGTAGAGGCAAATATTGTTGCTTCAGAAGCTATGGCAGTTGCTCAAACAGGAGTAGCGGCTACATCCGAAGTTATGGCTGTCGCAGAAACAGAAGCTGCAGTAGCTACAGGATTACTAGATGTTGCTTTAGGAATACTACTTGCACCAGTAACTTTAGTTATTGCGGCAGTAGCTTTATTGTTTTTTATATTCAAGGATTTTGCTCCGATTATAAATCCAATAAAGGATGCTTTCGCGGCACTTTCCGCAGTATTCAGTTTTGTAAAACAAACAATATTTGATCTTATTACTGGAGCACGTTCTTTAGGAGAAATATTTTCTTCTTTCGGTTCAGATGCGGCAAAGGCAGCGAGTAGCGCAATGGAACTCGCTCAAGCAACCCGTGCTTTAGCTAAAGCAATGGATGTTAACGATGTTGCTATGGCTCAAGCACAGACAAGAGTTCAGGCTTTGATACTTCAATCAAAAAACAGAACTAAAACGGAACAAGAAAGAATTGCGCTTATCAAGGAAGCCAAGAGAATAGAAGAAGATGCCTTCAAGAAAACCAATGCATTAAACGAAGAAGGTATTCGAATCGCCAGAGAAAAACTATTTGAAGGCAAGCATTTATCGGAGGAAGATAAAAAAAGGATAGAAGCGAACGACTTTGCCTATATCCGTTCTTTAAAAATCAAGAAAAACCTTGATGAAGAAGAATTGAAATCATACAAGGATTTATTACTTAAAAAAGAGGAGTTAGCTAAAGCCGACCAACAAATCCAAGAGAAAGCGCAAAACAGGGCAGACCAGTTAGCGGATAAAAAGAAAGATGCTGAAGATAAAGCAGCTGAAAAAGCTAAGAAAGACCATGAAGATTCTGAAAAAAGAAAAGAAAAAGCAGTAAAAGATGAAATAGATAGACGAAAAAAATCCGCGGAGATAGCAATTTCTGCGATGAAAGCAGCTTTAGATTATCAAGTTGCTTCTTATGAGCAAAGCGAACACAATGAAGAGAGAAATTTAGCCTTTGTTGAATCTATCAGCGCAATGAAAGTGAAGATTGCTGAGGCTGAATTACAAGAAAACCTTATCGGAATAAAAAAAGGTTCTCTTGATGAGAAAGGAATAAAAAAAGAAGCCGCACAGGAAATCGCCAAAATAGAACTTGAAAAAAACAAGGCTTTAAGACAAATAACGGTTGAAGGAGTTAAGGCTGATATTGAACTGTATGAGTTAAAAAACAAAACGCTTATCAAGGACGGTGCAACATTAAACGATCTTTTAATTGCACAGGAAAAAGAGAGAATTAATAAAGAATTTGAATTTGAAAAAGCCGCACTCCAAAAAATTTATGATGTCGATGATGAAAAGGTAAAGCAGAAAGTAGCAACAAATAAAAAACTCACAGAGGCAGAACAGAATTATTATAAAGCCATTATTTCTTTACAAGATAAGAGCGCTTTAAGCATCAAAAAAGCGGATGCAGATCTATTAGCAGCCAAGAAAAAAATAATTAAAGACGAAGAAGATTCGAATGTTAGAAAGCATAAACTACTTCAAAAAGGAACACTAGCTAATAATTTATTTGAACTTAAAGAAGATGAGAAACGCCTAAAAGCTGAATTAGAATTAGCAAAGGGAAATACAGCTGAAGAGGATAGAATTAAGGATGCATTAAAGGAAAACCAACAGAAGCGAGATAAGATTATCTCCGACAGCAAACGCGAATCTTTAACTCTAGGACTTAACGCCCTAACAGAAATAGCCGGGAAAGAAAGTATTATTGGAAAAGCCGCTGCCATCGCTCAGGTAACTATTAATACCATCGAAGGAGCGTCGAAAGAATTTGCCAAAGGCGGTATTCTGGGATTTGCTACCGGTGCATTGATTACAGCTGCAGGTGCGGTACAAATTGCAAAGATTGCAGGGGTTCAACTGTTCGAAAAAGGTACAAATTACGCGCCATATACAGGAAAGGCAATCGTCGATGAGGTTGGTCCGGAAATTCATACTGATGAACACGGAAACATTAAATCGATGGGTTCTACCGGAGGTGCGCACTTTACCGATATCGTTCAAGGAGATAAGATTATACCAGCTGACATTTCTGCAATTATCAGAAAAACGATGTTGAAAAGCTACGGTATTAACAATCAAAACAGCACGATTGATTATGATGAAATTGGAAGACAGTTTGGAAGTCATGCTGGTAAAATTGTTAGCGCCATAAATAATAAAAAAGAATCCAATATGAGTGTACTGATTCAAAAAGACTTGAAAGTAAGAACGACATTCAAAGGTACAAGACGATAATATGAACAATCCTATAGATACTGACTCTTTTAGACATTACTTAAACTTTGTAAGTTTAGGTTTTGCGCAGCTGTATGAAATTACAGAACCTGTGGGATTTGATGTGTCTAACTTTTTGATACGTCAAAACGATGGACGATTTAGTCGTGACCATATATTCGGAAACGAACAGGCACCAGAAAAATATGCGGCAGGATTTCATGAGAAACGGCCAACACAACAATTAGTTCATCCGGATGGAACGATGTCTTATTATTTAGACATGGGTTTAAATTGGATTCTGGAAACCCGAAGACAATTTGGCTCTGAAGGAAAGATAGAACGCATACTTGAGAAAGATGGATTGTTGTTTACTACAGGATTGTTGGATTTACCTAATCCGGATACAGACGATGCTACTTACTTCGCCTGTAATGTGATTCAGAATACAAAGATATCTAACTACAAGAAGCAATTAACCAGCAGCATTGATTTACTCGCTACTCGTAACATGAGAAACGAGCCGATTACACCAATTCCTACGTTGAAAGTCTTACGCAAGTCCGTACCAGAAGCAAATCGTAGCGAATGGGGTAATACCTCGCCAACTCTATTGCATAACTTTGGTTCTGCTACCTTTTGGGCTTTAAACAACAACCTTATTTCCAGCGAGGTTCGGTCATCTTTAATCAGTACCATAGAAGTAATACGTTGGAATGCGGCTTATGTAGGATCGGGATGGAGAAACTATACAATTGCAGATTACGAAGCAGGCGGATATGTTTTTTTAGAAGGAGTTAATGGCGAAGCCATGAAGTTGATTAAATCTAAGCAGAAATTAACCGACATCAAAGTAAGAGTTCGTTTTAAAGGACGAGCATATAAAAGAAATCCTGGATATGGAGATATGACCTTTAACTACATCGTTATGGGTAACTATGGCGACTTTAAAGGCAACTTCGACGCAGGTAATTATTCTAAAGTTATAGACATTCCTTTGATATACAATGAATGGGTCGACATAGACGTAAATACTACTATGACTATGCCGTTTGATTTAGAGTTAGACGAATTCTTATACGGATGTTATACATGTCTGCAGCCGGCAGCTCCGTCTTTTGCTACGGGCTGTGACTTAGAAATAATAGAAAACTTCGTTGAGGTCGTTGGGTCAGAACTTGCCTTAAATACAGTCATTTCAGCATCTCGATATATTGATGTTGTTAAACAATGCTCGAAGTTTATAAATGATTTACCTGTAGATGCCGCTCAGTTTGATGTAGGAGGTCCGCACTATGACAACGTATGCTGGAATCGTGCATTGTTATCTATGCAGACAAATAATACATTAACTCTGCTTACTCCGGCTACACCTGCAGGTCAAAATATAGGTGATGTCGTGCATAACGATATTGACAATGGTATTATGGCCGTTGGTATGTATTTCTGGAATGGCACCCTATGGGTTTTCTTGGATCCTACGGCTATTATGCAGGTAAATTTAGTAGACAGCTTTACACCAGCAGGAGCCTTTGAAGGAGATTTAATATTTAATACCGATACTGCGGTAAGTCCTAACGGTCTTTGCTACTGGAATGGAACTGCATGGCAAAGCTTGGAATACTCACGCCCGTTTTTGACTACTATTCAAGACTGTTACGAGAACTCAATGACCTTGGAGACGTGCTCAGATAGCGAAATACAAGAGGGTAAAATCTTCTTTGGAGAGTATAGAGACTTCTATACAAATAAAGAAGTAGCCGCTTTTTTAAATCGACCAGCTGAATCATTGAAGAAACCATTCAACGACAGGTTTAAAGTAAATAATATCAAAATCGACTTTAGTACCTATGAGCAAGATCGGTTTAGCCAAAATACCGCAGAAGATATACACACAGAGGCAGAATGGGCACCGCCAAATGAGGCTACGGAAGATAAGTTTGAACGTACAATAAATTATATTCGGTCTGGCTTTTCTGCCCAGGTTATGGTTGATCTGGAAACCAACAAACCACAAACTGCCTATGAGAATGACGATAAGGTATTTATAAATTCGATTGTGCCGTTACCTCCGGGAAGCTTCAATCAGTTCTTCGCTACTTTATACATGTCCGTTATAGGAGGCAATGTGCAGATATTAAATCGGGACTCTGAAGGAACGGAAGAGTCAGTAGTCATAAATTGGTATTCATTAGGATTGGCTGTGGGAGATACGTTCGAGATATTGTCCGGAGCAAACGTAGGAGTATATACAGTGGTAAGTCTTACAAATTCAAATATAGTACTTGCCCCTGTGAGTATCGTTCCTACGTTCACCGGAGATGTTACATTGTCTGTTAAATTCTACTATAGTACAATTTTATGGCAGACAGAAACAAATCAAAGAATAACTGTAATATCAGGACTTTCAAACACAGACACCTATCCTAATTTAGCGTATAGCATCCGTAGGATATTCGAGAATTGGAAAAGTTACTTTGCATCTATGTGCTATAAGCAGCCGACAAAGCTTATTAAAATACTGCAGTTCAAAAACAATCCTAAACTGCAGACTCAGTTAGGTGCGAATCCTATATTGAAAGAAAAGAGCGATGTTTTAATAAGTGATTTAGGAGACCCGGTACTTACTGAAGACCTATACGACATCGAGGTACTCGCAAGCTTTTCTGAAATCTTGGCTTTAATGAATCTATTGAAAGTAGATCGGGGGTTTGTCCGATTTTTAGAACTTAACGATAAAGTTGTCAAAGGATATATTCAAGAACTGGACTACACTTGGAAAACAGGTAGATTATTACTGAAACTAGAAGAGAAATTTGAGCCAGATGTTGTTACGCTAACATTTGCAAGCGGTGCGCTTACTGTGAATGATACGCCATATAATCTAAACGGAGTATCCAGATGGTGGAAGATTACCGGCGATTATTTCCAATGCTTTGATAAAGATGCAATGGCTATATGTAATATCAGAAGATACGACAAAGTGTCCTTAAACGGGGTTGTTTATACCAGCTCCAGCGACCTATCAGATGCGTTGTTACTTTTAATTTAATTATTATTCGACTTTGCCAAACAGATATAAATAATATTGTTACTTTTGTGATAATCAAACTCTAAAAAACGATTACGGCGGTTATGAAATAGATAATAGCTTTTTAAAACTATACCGAGATAACTTCGCTGATGCAGTGTTGAACGACAATGTTCCTGCATATCTTACCTGTTATGATGATTACATACAGCAAAAATTAAACGAAACCTTTCTTCAGATTACCAACTGCCCTGCAGACATTTCTTTTGCTAATAATATTTTAGTGGAACTCATTGACGAATGTCAAAATTTAATCCAGACATTGATTGTTAATGAGAACTATTTCTATAATGAGTTTATCCATCCGATTACAGGAATAAAACAAATCGCCTTTGAGTTTGGAAACCTTGGTGTAGATTACGGTGAGCAAATGTTATTTTTAAGAATTAAGCATACCGTTTCAAATGCTGTTTGGTATTCTTACGGCTTCACAATTACCGAGACCAACATAAAAGAAACTACACGTTTCGAATATAAGAATGAGAGCTACTTCAAGGGAATTGCCTACGATGTTCAGAATTACTTTCAAACGATACGTCTTAAATGTTTTGAGACTGATCCAGATAGTGTTATCGAAGGAGAAACTTATACTCAATTGCCTGGTGCAATAATTTCTTTACGGCCAATCATCACTCCGGTAGAAAAGTACATTTTTTACATGTGCAATAAATTCATTTATCGCCGATTGGTTATACTTCTGAATCACGATATTATTTACATCAATAATTACAGGATTTCCAATAAACCAAAGCCAACAAAAAGCGAAAGAGTGCAAGATTCTAACTTCTTCGATGTTTCTTTCGATGCAGATCCTACGGAAGAATACAGAGCTTCTGTATTTCAAATCTATGAGGCGTTAGAATGTATTTCTTCGGCTCCAGGACATTTGTCTAATTGGTCAGTTGCATCGTTCGCAGCCTTCTTAGCAAGCTCTAGTATTAAATTACAATTTAATAAAACTATTACTACTCTGACTGGTTTTAAATATCAGTTATTTAAAGATGGAGTCCTAGAAACAGAGAGCTTTGTTAGGACTATATCATCAACTATTTTAGGATTAGACGACCTAAATACCTACAGTTATGGATTAGGAAGATACGACATTGTAATAGCTCCAGACGTAGTAAATCACAACAACGAACTCTGGAAAGGATTTGCCTTTGGAGAATTGACCTTCTATGTAAATCCACCTGACTATTTAGCCGCAGACTACGATACACCTGATTATTTAACTTAAAAATTTAAAGACATGACACACGCACAGATACAAACATTCATAGACGGGAGAACAACCGGCGGAAACAATCCAATATCTACAGAGAGAGCCTTGTGGGAGATATTTAAAAACCACTTATTCATAGGACAAGTAATTTGGGTTAAGATGGATGTGGCAGATATACCTACATACTTCGTTACTACCGGACCTACAGCAGGGTTAGGAAAGTCAGACAACATCTATAGTGGTTACGCTATGCCTAACGGAAACAATGGGACTACAGACGATAGTGGTTTAGTAAGTGTTGCACACGGAACTGGCTACATTTCAGGAGATACAGGCGGAGAGGCTACGCATGTTTTAACGATAGAAGAACTTCCGGAAAACATTATCACAGTACACAAGTTTACAGTAGGAGAAACTGCAGGCGGTGGTGGTGGAGCGCAACCTTGGAGTTCGGATGAGGTAAATTTTGGAGGAAACAATGTAGCTCATAATAATATGCAACCTTATGTAGTAGAAGTGAAATTAGTTAGAATCGCCTAATCTAAAAAGATATGAATACAGATACCTTACTCATAGAGAAGAATGGCACGAACAAGTTCTATCATACTCACAATGGCGTAACTGCCACTAAATTCATCTTATCTGACTTTGAAATATCTCTTGATGGAAACAAGTTCAAAGTAGTCGAGTTGAACGGCAGTTCTAGGTATGTGTATTTAGTAACGAATATAACTATACAAGATAATACTGGACTAGGGTTGCCTGAAACTTTTGTGGATCCACAATTGTTTTACAACAGATTAGTGCAGCTTAATTACACTCCAATATTGGTGTTGTCTGGATTTACTTTAACTACGGATCAGTACGATGCTTTAAATGCTGCATCACCGGCTCCAAGTTTATCTAATCCATACGCCACGGTTGCAAATTTAGCTGGAGGAGTGGCTATTCGGATTATTCCGTTTGGAGAGTATATAATATTTAAAGCAGAAGGGAACGGAGGCACGGCTCTATTAGCTGGAGACGAAATACAAGGACGTTGGAGTGGAACAGCTTGGATAGACGACGGAACTTTTGGAATGGATATTCCACGAGGCATGAATATCAGAGCGGAATATGTAGCAGGAGATATTAATTTAATATCAAGCTACACAAACATAGGAATAATTTAAAACCTTATAAAAATGAAAAAACTGATTTTATTATTAGCGATTATAATATCGCAATTTACAACAGGACAATCCTTATTGAATGCTCCAGTAACAGTTAACGGAACAGTAGAAACTGCTACGGGAACATCTGATTTTTGGATGAAGGATGGCAAACGAATGAAAGCAATGTCTTGGGCGAACGTTTTAGCTGCTTTTGCAGCCGCGTTGCCGCCAAGCTCAACCAACTTATCCTATACAGCATCCCCAACAAACGGAATAGTTACAAGCGACACCGGAACAGATGCTACTATACCATCCGGAAGCACAACAAACGCCAGTTTAATGTTACCAGCAGATAAAATAAAATTGAACGCTATTTCAGGAACTAATACCGGCGATCAAGGTTTAAACAGCGTTTTATCAGTAGGCAACAGCTCATCTCAAAACTTCAATTTAGTAGGAAGTGCTTCTACAGCTTACCACTACGGAGATTTTTTAGGCTTCATATCTAATTCCATATCTACTAACGTTGGTCAATTATCTTCTGGACGTTTAATAATGGGAACTTTAACATCTCGATTAGACATCATTCCTACAGGATTCGAAAAACAAAATAGCGGCTTTACGAGTACTATAGATTGGAACACTTTGACTGCACACAGGAACATTCATTTTCCGAATGCTGACGGAAATGTAGCATTAGAGCCGTATGTAGATGCAAAAGTCGCTAACACCATCACAGACGGATTTACAACATCGGCTCCGAATCAAGACGTTGTTTATGATGCGTTGCAAGCTGTTTATACAGCAATTTCAGCAGCAACTTCTTTACACAGTCAAGTAGATTATTCTGGCACTTCAAGAATATTTACACTTACAGACGATATTGTGAATTTCACTAATGCAACAGCAGGAGTTGGAAGTATTAGTGCTATTGTTCCTCTTAATTCTGTAGTGAGTTACCCACTTGGAAAAGTACTTATTGTAAAGAAAGACAATACTACGAACAATAATTTTTTGACAATTTCGGGAACTTTGGGAGTTACTTTTAAATCACCTAGAAGTGATGCTTATGACTTACAAGTTACGTTCCAAACAACAGTTTATCTAACGCAAACGGCTATTAATGTTTGGACTGTGGAGCGAGATTTGTTTAATCTTACATCTGGGTATGCGATGCCTTATAATGGTAATTTGGGTGGATTTTATGTGAAAGCAACGGATGCGTTCGTGCTTCCTCCTACTAAGTGGATTGGCTCAACGGATTCATATTTACGATTGACAATTCCAGCAAGTGAGGATTATTGGGAATTGAATCGTCATGCAAGATACGATTCAGCAGCTTTAGCATTGAGTTACAACGCTGGAGATTTAGTGCCAAAGTCTTATGTAGATACAGCAGTAGCAGGCGTAACCGTGCCTGATGCTACAACTTCTGTAAAAGGAATTGTAAAATTAGCAGGAGATTTAGAGGGAACAGCAGCACTTCCAACTGTAAAGAATGCTTCTGTTATTGGTAAAGTTCTAACAGGATATACATCGGGAGCAGGAATTGTCACATCTACTGATTCTATTATTGAAGCTATTCAAAAGCTAGATGGTAACGATGGGAATATTATTACAGCTGTAGCCGCTAACTATGTAGCTAAAGCAGGTTTAGATGCTAATTTAGAAGCTAGTGCTTTTGAAATTACAAATGGTAAATATTCGACAGTTAATAATGACGGAGAAGGTTCTATATTGAAATCTACAAATAGTAATGAATCGGGTGTTTTTACTATAACTGATGATTACAAATTAGCAACTTACAACAAAGATGATTCTGTATTTTATTACCAAAACGGAACACAAAAATACGATAGAGGAAATGATAAAGCCACTTTTGACAATGATACTTTTGTAGTAGGAAATATAAATTATCCTTCATCCGCAAATGGACTTCTTTACATTGATAAAAGTAGCGGAACGGTAAAAGCAGGAGATGTAGGTATTGTAGGTAATGGCACGCTTTTTAGTTTAAACGATGCTGCTAAAACAATAGGGTTAAACGCTAACGCCTCAACAGGAACTGTTAATTTAGGTGCAAGAGATATTAATTTAACAGGAAATAATATAGCCGTAACAGGAGATTTCGGAGTGACAGGAACTGCAGAAGTCACAGGCGCGTTGTATCTATACAACGTCACCAATCATACATCTTTAGCACTTGGTTCTATTGTAGGAGGAAAAAAAGAATACAACGGTTCATTTTATGAAACTAACTCAAATCTTAACAGACTTGCAATTGGAGGTAAGATAAAAGACTTCACAACAGCCGTAAGCAATGTAGGAACTGCTGAAACAGATTTATTTACATATACAACTAAGGCAAGTACTTTAGCAGAAGTAGGAGAAGATATAGTGTTTACAGTAACGGGAACTTTTAATGATGTAACTGCAACAACAAAACTTAAATTTTCTTTTGGAGGAACAGTCATTGGAGATACAGGAACGTTAACAGTAAGTTCAACAGGGGCATGGGTTGCAACTGTAAAAGTTAAAAGAACGGGAAGTACAACAGCTACTACTTCTTTAAACTTAAGTACTCCAGGAGCAAGTACTGCCTCTTACACTAATACAGCAGACTTAACTGGATTGACTTTTTCAAATACAAATATTATAAAAGTTACAGGAACAGCAGGAGGTGCTGGGGGTGGAACTGGAGATATAACAGCTAAAATGGGAGATATATTTTGGACTCCTAGTGCGCAAAATTAATAATTCAGAGGATACACGTTTGTCGGCTACAACTGAAAGATGCGAGTTCTTTATCCTCACAAATGAGAAAATAATAATTAACCTTTAAAAATAGAAATTATGACTTTAAGAAAAAGAATTTCGCACAGAATTAAAAGCGATACTCCGCTTTGGTTTCGTCAAGCAAAAAAGGCAATTACATTAACTTCCGATACAGCTGTAGTTGTTTTATTAGCTATGGGATATTCGACAGAAAGTTTTGCGATGCTTATAGTTCGCGTTGGATTGTCGTATGCGTTGAATTTGTTAGAAATATTTATTGAACCAAAAGAGTAAATAGAATTAATTAAAGCCAAAGCCCAAATCTAAAATGACACAAAACTTTAAGTACTTCTTCACTTTCATTAGTAAAAGTCCAGCAGTACGTTTAGCAGGCTTTACAACTATTGGCTTTTTATTCTTTGGATGGATTTCGTATTGTTTTTGGAAGCAACATTTATTAGATGATGTTGATATAAAAAATGAAAGTAAGCAAAAAGACATCAGAATTATTGAAGCAGAAAAAGCAAGGCAACAAATAGCTGTAGATTATTTAAACTACGTGAAGCAAACAACACGTAGAAATGACAGCATAGCATTGGATAACCAAAGATTTATAGAAGAACTAAAACGTAGAAAATGAGAACCCGAACACTAATTTTATTCTTACTTTTTTTTACACTTACAAGTGCTGAAATGGTAACTGAACCTTTAGAAACCATTGTTGTAAAAAACGAAAGTTTACAATCAGATTTATTGTTAATGCAAATTAATAAAGCTCGTAATGAAGATTCAAAAGCAATTCAGAAAGTAGCTTTTACTCGAGATACAATTAAACAATTAATAATTAAATAATGATACAAATTTCAAAATACATCAGTTATTCTGAAGCTGTTACATCTCAAACTGCTATTCGAAAAAAAATAGACAACAATCCTACGCAGTTAGAATTGGCAAACATGCAATTTGTAGCAACTGAGGTATTCGATAGAATTAGAGAACACTTCGGAGTTCCGTTAAGAGTATCCTCTTTTTATAGATGTCAAAAATTAAATAAAGCTGTTGGTGGTTCAAAAACATCACAGCACGTAGAAGGTCAAGCTATCGATATTCAAGGAATTGGAAATGTCACTAATTCGATGATATTCGATTATGTCAAAAATTATTTAAAGTTTGATCAGTTAATTTGGGAATTCGGAAACAGCGACAATCCGGCATGGGTACATGTCTCTTTAACGAAAGGAAAAAATCGTAATCAAATAATTCATGTAAATTAAGAAATCATGGCAGAAAATCAAAATGACCCTAGTCTGGGTAAAAAATTAGAAAACGTCGGTAATGATGTTTTGGATAAAGTCACAAAAGAGGCTTTGTCAGAGTGGAAGCCAAAATCTTTTTGGGGAAAAGTGGCAAAGTTTATAGCAAGCGCCATAACTCCAAAAGATGTTTTTAATATTGTAGTTAAAAAAGAAAATAATTAGAAGTTAGTTATAATTATTTTTGAATTAAAGTTTTAGAAAAATGGAAAAAATAAAATTTATTGATTTATTCTGCGGAATTGGCGGTTTTAGGTCTGCAATGGACCAAGCATGTATTGAAAATGATTTAATCCCAGAATGTGTATTTTCATCTGATATTGATACTTTTTGCCAAGATAGCTATGAAGCTAATTTTGGAGAAAGACCGTTTGGAGATATTACAAAAATTGATGAAAAAGATATTCCTGACCATGATATTTTATTTGCAGGTTTCCCTTGCCAATCGTTTAGCATAATTGGAAAAATGAAAGGATTTGACGATGTTCGAGGAACTTTATTTTTTGACATTGCTAGAATTTTAAAGCACAAAAAACCAAAAGCATTCGTTTTAGAAAACGTTAAACAACTATTTGGACATGACGGCGGAAACACATTAAAAACCATTGTGAATGTTCTTGAAAAGGAGTTGGGTTACAGCGTTAGATTTGCTGTATTAAACGCATTAGATTTTGGACTTCCACAAAAAAGAGAAAGAATAATAATCGTAGGACACAAAGAACCGATATTATTTAACTTTCCTTCTCCAGTAAGACCTTTCAAACCATTAACTGAAATTTTAGAGAGAAAAGTAGATGCAAAATATTATGCATCTGAAATGATATTAGAAAAAAGAAAAAATAAACATAAATCAGCATATAATCTTTCCATTTGGCACGAGAACAAATCAGGAAATATTTGCTCTTATCCATATTCATGCGCTTTGCGTTCTGGAGCTTCACATAACTATTTACTTGTAAATGGAGAAAGAAGATTAACCCCAAGAGAAATGTTTCGTTTACAGGGATTTCCAGACAATTACAAAATTGTAGTTTCTGATGGCCAAGCGAAAAGACAAGCGGGTAATGCTGTTCCTGTAAATTTAGTGAAAGCAGTAATTTTAAAACTTCTGCCTTACGTTTCAAATTCAATGGACAAAACTCTCATATTAAGAGATGATGAAATTATTAAAAAATGGACGCAATTATTATAAATTATGAGAGAAAATATAGTGGTAACAATGTTACTCGAACAAAAAAGAAATAAAGTAGCTGAAATCATCCAAACAATGAGAGTTCAAAAAGGAATGATGCAGACAGAATTAGCTGAAAGAGTTGGTGTAACTCAAAACACCATTTCACGAATTGAACTTGGAAGGTTCTCTCCAAATGCCGATTTATTGTATTTAATTTTAGATTGTTTAGATTTGCCGTTGACAATCAACAGTAAATCAATATGAAACTACCAAAACTTACTAAATTTTTAATCTGTCCAGATGAAGAAACAAAAGAACTTTACATTCTTCACAGAGAATTCCCTGCTTGCTTAATTTGGGTAAAACAAGAAACTCCAGTTAGATTTATAGTAATGGATTTATACGATGATGTAGAAGATGTTAACTCTATTTTCCAAATGGATTTTGTAAAAGAAGCAAAAGATTTTTTTAATAAGATTATTGAGAATTCTACGGATAAAAATTAAGGTTTTAAAGGTGTCGGATTCGACACCTTTATTTATTTCACAGGAATACGTTTCAACTCTTCTCTTTCCATTTCCTTTTTTTCTATCAAGTAAACGGCATTGGTTATATTAGCAGTTCGATGGCTTGCCAATGCTTGAGCATGATTAAAGTTGCCAGCTTTCTTATCAGCTAATTGTCTTTTGTATAGCTTAAGGTCTGTTCTTATCTGTATAATATCATCCTTAGTCATTATATTGTTATTTAAAATCATTATAAATTACCAATATTGTGATAATTTAATTTGCACATCACAATATTGTGATTATATTTGTACTGTTACTACAACAAAGTTAGTATTTTAAATCAAATGCAATCCTATTTAGGATAAAATGTATAAAATAATCGATAAACAACACAATTATGAATGTACAAGTCGGAAATGTGATAAGTCAAGAGCTATCTGAATTATTGAAAGAGTATGCGACATCTAATGATCGCGCCAATGTGGTTATGATAAGCAAAATTGGAACATCTACTATTAGAGATGTGATTTTAAGAAATAATTCTGTTTCGGAAAATAGTATTGGACCGTTGCTGGAGTTAATTAAAGCTTCAAAGCAAAATGCCATTGATAGAATCAATCATGCAAATATGGCAGTTAAGATTTTTGATGACTGTTTAACTGTAGCTGTGTAATCATGGAAACCTACAATCACATTGAACCAGATTACCAGAGCCACGAATCAAAAGCTATGAAACGAGCTGACAGAAACGAGATATACTTGTTTATTGCTATTGGAGTTTTTGGACTATTAGCAATAACATTCGGATTCTTAATGGGTAGATGTACAAATATATTCGGGTGATGAACAAAAAAGAAAAAATAGCATTTCATAAACGTGAACTTTCTGACTTAGATATTCAGGAAGAAATCACTAAACAGTTTCTAAGTGGAATTACAAGCCGTAAGAACTACTTGAAATCGGAGTTGGAAGGTTTGGGAGCCTCCAACTCCTCCCGAAAGGGGAAGTTTGACGGTGTGCTTTCAAAAAAAATGGAATTACAATTAACCGCAGGGATGACCAATAAAAACTAAAAAAACCGACTGCTGAAACAATCGGTTTTTACAATCAAATTTAGTTACCGAGAAAATAACCAAATCCATTAGAGATGACAAAGATAGAAAAAAAATTAATTGAATTACAAGTTTGGTTCAGATATGTAGTATGCGGAGAGCAGGAAAAAGATTTTGAAGTTCACAGCATAGAGTCTGTTTCAATTGAAGAAGCGATTATAGAAGTGACAAAATTGTATCCAAGTTCCCGAAGAATTCCTTTTGCGATTTACCACAATGAACAAAAATTTAAACCTGTTAGAGTATGAAAAAGATACTTAAAAAGCTTCGTGCAATTGATGTTTCAATCAAGGACAAAAAGTCTGAATTAAGAAATGCGAAGGATCCTTTAAATGCCTATTACGATAAAATAGCATCAGACGTTGAACGTCAAAGGGACATCAAGGAAATACAGTTCGAATTGAAGGACCTGCTTAAAACAAGATTTTCAATACTTGAGAATCTTCAAAAGCAAATCAACAAAGAGAAGTTCAACATTTCAAATCAAGAGAGAAAACTATCATTAGTAACCAACAAATAAAACCATGAGAATACACATTAAAAAAGTTAACGGCAAATGGGAAGTGAATGGCAAACCTTACTGTCAATTGGAAGGTAAAGAAAAAGCATTCTTCAATGAGTTTTTAATTGCCATGAGACTGAATTACAAAATCGAAAATCAACCAACAGTTGTAGCTGAAAACTACGTGGGAGAAAAATTATAACAACAATCAAATTTAGAGACAATGAGTAAACCAGACACATTAGCGTTAATCCAAAATACTGCACCGGGAAAGATTGCAGAATTGGAAATGGTAAAGGAGAAATTTATAAACAATTACAACCTTGCCAACGGAAGTACAAAGGGAGAATTAATGTACCACAGACAGCTGGTTCACTTCAACCAGCAAATCTTAAAAAACACATCGATTGCCAATGCTGACAAATTCAGTCTTTACGCCTGTTTTGTAACTGCAGCAGTAAACGGATATTCTTTTGATCCGGAAGACAACGAAGTGTATTTAATCGCACGTGGCGGAAAAGCATGTTTAGACAGACAAGCCGGAGCTCACGTTAGAAGATTAATCAAAACCAAACAAATCCAATTTGCTGAGCAGGCAAAAATCGTTTACAAAGGCGACATTTTCGAAGTTGAGAATGGACGTGTTGTGAGACATGTTGAGAAGTTCGAAACAGAGGAAATCATTGCAGGTTATATCCGCTTTGTAATTGATGATAAAGGAAACGGAAACGACCGATTCTTTGTTTATCGAAAATCAGACTTCGATGCCTGGAGAAAGAAATCACCTAACCCAAAAACAATTCAAAAAAATGGAGCTAACGGCTCTTACTTATCTGAGTCGCTTTGGGATAATGGTGTGGTTGACGGAACACAACCGGAACCAGGTTTCTTAAGAACAAAAATAGTAAAACACGCGTGTAAGGAAAAATGCTGGGCGACCGGAGCTAATCCTGTAGGTGTTGAAACTTTCGAAGGAATTGAAATTGATGCTGAAGACGAATTGCATTTGGTAGACGAAAAATTAATACAACCAATTCAAGGCGGACCGGAAGGAGAAGCAAAAGAGTATTCTTCTTTCGAAGAAGTTTCTTCTGGGCAAGCTCCTGCCGCTTCGGAAGCTGACCAAGACGCATTTTAAATAATAACAATCAAAAATTAGAGACATGAATACAGAAACAACAACTCCGGGAACGGAATTAATTACAGCAAGTCAAATAAAGGAAGTTGTCGCTAGTGGTTCTGAAATACTACAAGCAAGTACACTTCGAGTTGACAAAGCAATCGCCGTTGGTGAGACTATCTACAACTTAATACTAGAACAAGGAATGACTCCGGAGCTTGACGAAAGAGCCAACAAATTCCTTGTTAACTGCAGAACTGCAAAAAACGATATCGAGGTTGATAGAAAACCAATCACCGCTTTGTTTGATATGGTCAGAAAACAGTTTACAGAAACTGAAGGTAAGCTGGATCCTAAAAAACCAGAAACCATTGTTTCCAAAATTCAAGCAAAAAGAGACGCTTACGCTAAAAAGTTACGTGATGATGAAGCGGAACAATTAAGATTAGCGCAGGTAAAACTTGACAAAGACAATGAGGTTATTGAAATCAAAGCTTCGATAGAAACTCAATTGTCTGAGTATGTTCAAACACATATCGCTGAGAGAAAAACCAAACTTCAAAATTCATTCAACAACATTACGCTGGAGAATTTCGCTGAAAAGTCAAAAGCACTTAAAGTTTTGGTTATTGGGTATGACAGAGCGCACTTCGATTCATTCTCTCCGGAGTTTAATCGTAAGCATGTAACCAAAGAAGAAGGTATTGAAATTCTGAATGAGTCGATGGCTTCTAAAGATTTCGCTTTATTGTCAGCTGTTGTGGTAGGAGACTTGCAAAAGTTCAAAGCAGAACTTATCGAGAAACTTCCATCTTTAAAAACCAGCTTGGAAGAAATGGCAAAAGCCGGAGAGGAAGAAGCTAAAAGACTGGCTGATGAAAAACAAAAACGTGAAGAAGCAGCTGCTGCCAAAATTGCTGAAGAAGCTGCTAACAACATTAAAGAAGCTGCAGAAACTACAGAGGTTAATAAAGTAGCGGATCAAACCAATGCCATGATGGATAACATGGTGATAACAGAAAACGCTGCTCCGGAAACCAGAGACGGTTTTAAAATCACATGTTTAAACAAAGTAGCGATTGCAGAGATATTCACTTTTTGGTTTCAAAGAGAAGGAATGACTTTGAGTATTGAGGAATTGGAAAAAAAGACCATAACTCAAATGAAGGCATATTGTGAGAAAGTTGCTCACAAATCAAACGAAATGATTATCAGCGATAATCTGAAATACGAACCGGTTTACAAAGCTGTAAACAGAAAGTAATGGATCCTTACTTTGGAAGAACTGAGGTCAGCAATTCAGACCTCAGTTGGTTGAATGACTATTGGAAAGAAGAACAAGATCCTGTCTTCAAAGAAAGAGCATATAAGTTCGGGACTTTATTGGATGCGATAATCACAGAACCATTCAAGGTTGATTTCTTCAAGTTTCAAGTAGACGGAATTCAATACACTGAAGAAGATTTTGAGAAAGCGCTGGAAATGAAAAAATCCTTTATGAAGGATCCAATTGCTAAAAACATTTTAGCGCAAAGCGACACTCAAAAAGTAATGATTGAAAGACGTTCGTTTCATTTCGAAGATGTGGATTTCCAACTAGACACCCGATGCAAATGGGATTTATGGATGCCGAAATTGAGTTGGGGAGGAGATTTAAAAAGCACTACGGCCACAACACAAAAACAATTCGAAGAGGCAGTTAGGTTTTTTGATTACGACAGACAACGTGCCTGGTACATGAATATCGCAGGAAGCAATCAAGACCTGTTAATTGGGGTTTCAAAAGTAAACTTCAAGGTGTTTAAAGTTCCGATTCGCAGAGATGATGATCTTTTCAAAAGTGGATTTAAAAAGTATAACGAACTCGCTTTCAAATGGTGGGTATTATTCGAGAATTAAGATGTCAAAAAAGAAAGTAACAGAATCACAGACAGTAAAATTATTTTCGGATGAGAGCCGTGAAGGAGTTCAAGTGGTAGACATCGATAAAAACGATAAAGACGGAACTTGGTTATCAATTACCCATTGTGGCGATGGATTTTTCTTAAGTCTTGAAAATTGGAATAAAATGGTAGCGATGGTTGAAAAAGCAAAAGCCAGAATCGATGGGAAAAAAGCTTAAGAAAAAGAAAGCAAAAAAGATAATTCACGGAACATATAACAGCAAGATTTTCTTGGTTCCGGAAAGTATTAATTCGATGGCCGCGATTTTCACTAAAATCTACAAGTCTGGTATTGCAATAATAAGGATATCGGATTGCAATAATACTATAAAGCTCTGGAATGATTTGAACGATCCAGATGAGGTAGTCGAAATGATGACAAAAATTACAAACGTTCAAAACGAATTAGAAAAATTTAAACAAGAAATCAAATTAAAATCACCGTACAATGGACAACTTAAATGAAAAAACAAATTCAGAGTTAGTAGATTTAATCATTTACTCAAGCTTTGCAGACCTTAAGAACAAAGCTTGGGAATTATTGGCAACTAAATTACCTGCCAACTCGGAGCTGACTTATATTCTACGCTGGTGCTCTGATGCAGACCTTAAGAACAAAGCTTGGGAATTATTGGCAACTAAATTACCTACCAACTCGGAGCTGACTTATATTCTACGCTGGTGCTCTGATGCAGACCTTAAGAACAAAGCTGGGGAATTATTGGCAACTAAATCACCTACCAACTCGGAGCTGACTTATATTCTTGAGTATTGCTCTGATGCAGACCTTAAGAACAAAGCTTGGGAATTATTGGCAACTAAATCACCTACCAACTCGGAGCTGACTTATATTCTACGCTGGTGCTCTGATGCAGACCTTAAGAACAAAGCTTGGGAATTATTGGCAACGGATTTAGGTGTGTTGGGAAAAGTAAATGAAAAAGCTTTAATAAAAGAGATAGCAGAAACTGTTTTGTCAAGACCAGAAAGTTTGAATATGAGCAAATGGCATTGTGGAACTTCACACTGTTTGGCTGGTTGGGCTTGTGTACTTAATCCGGATGCAATGCAAGTGGAGAAAAACATCGGGAGAGAGGAAGGAACTCGTATTGCCGGAAGCGTTTTCTTGCCAAGTTATGCCAATCTTTTCTACGAAGACAACGATAAAGTTTTGGAAGTTCTGACAGCAATCGCCAATGAATAATCTAATCACAATCCCTCTCGATATCGAAAAAGAATTAGTTCGAATTCAAAGTTTCCTTGAAGAAACAATGAGTGAAGATGCCAATGAAGCGGTATTGAGAGGGAATGATTTAGCAGTCTACATGGCCAGAACAGGAAAGCTTGTAGCAGATTCAAAATACCATCGGGACCAAAAGTTAAGAAGTGAAATGATAAAAGAGTATCAAAAGCTTCTTGAGTTCCCTGCAAGTGTAGCAGTAAAATACACTGAAACGCTGGTCGAGTATGAGACTTATTTAATGACGTGGGCGACCAGACTAAACGCATCCTGTACACATCAGCTGGATTGGTGCCGGACTGTAATATCAAAAGCAAAAGCAGAAATGAACTCACACATTCATTCATAATGAAAACAGGACAAATTCAAATCGATTTCAACGAACATTTTGACTTTACTGCTCCGGTAAATTTCAAGACGGAAATAATCCACAAAGAGAATAATGCTGAAAGTCAAAGCATTTTCGAAGTAAATAAGGATAGGTTTTCCAGACAGTGTCAAATTGTATATGATGCGCTGATGCGTGGAGAAAGACTGACTACAACAATCGCCCTGGTTGAATATGAAGTAGGAGACCTCAGACGTCGAATAAAAGATTTGAAGGACATGTGGAATATTCCGATTCAATCGGAGCTGATCAAAGGAAAGTACAAAGAATATTATATAAATCTAAAACCAAATTAAGAGATGGAAATTGAAATCAAAAAAGCTGGTATTATCAGCGGTTTATTTTTAAGCTATGAATACGAACAAACGGATCCAAGCGCTAAGAATAACAACAAAACAAAATCGGATGCGCCGATTCATGACGATTTAAGAAATGCATTTCGTGCGTTGATTCCACATTTTGCATATATGTGTGAGGAAATCACAGACAAAAAACTGATTGAAAAAGCAATCAAATCACCGGAGAAGTATTTAGAATCTGCAGAAACTTCTTTGCATCCGGATTTCTTAAAATACAGCGTGAATGAGTTTTCATTGATTGGGAAAGGAGATTCAGAAAGAATAAAAATTTCTGGATCCAAAAGACTTGAAAGCTTCAAATACATTTCTTTCACGGCACCAGAAGTATTTCTTGACACTTCCGGACATGAATTCATCAATGACCTTAACGATGCGGTTGAAACTCTGAAAAGTGAAGTACTGGCATACATGGAAGGTAAACAAGCGCCAAAAGCACAAATAGAAATGTTTGCTGGCCACGAGGAATTCGAAGAGGAAGAAGCAAGATAACAAAACAATCAACCATTAGAGAAAATGCAGATAGTTGAACACCCAAACGAATTTCACGTAAAAATCGATTACAACAAATTTCGTGTAAATAACAATAATTCGATAAAGAAGATACCGGGAGCATACTTCAATTACGTTCGTAAGGTGTGGGTAGTTCCAACGTATTCCAAGAATTATCTGGCTGAATTATACAATAACCAAAAGCCATATAATCCGATTGAATTTATTGACGTGAGTGCAAATCTCCCTGAAGTAGTTGGGGAGATTCCAGCACTGCCGGACCTAACTTATAATTATCCATTGAAGCTTGGTGCCTTGAGAGATTATCAAGGAAAAGGAGTTGCGCGTGGACTGGAGTTACAACGGTATTTTAATGCGGATGAGCAGCGCCTTGGTAAAACACTGCAGACAATCGTCACATTAATGATTGCGCATGAGCAAGGTAAAGAAGTATTTCCATGCCTTATTATCTGTCCATCATCATTGAAACTGAATTGGGCTGATGAATTAAATATCTGGGTTGGAGAAAAATCAATGATCCTGGACCCGAAAGTAAAAACAACATGGCACCGATTCTATGAGCTTGGCTTGAGTAATTTCTTTATAGTAAATCCACAAAGTCTGAAAAACTTCTTTGTTGACTATATGCCACCAAAAGGAAGTCTGAAGCATTCTTCCAGCATTGTTATAAACGAGAGAGTTCAGATGATAAAATCGGTTGTTATTGATGAGAGCCATCGGTTTAAGGATCCAACAGCACAGCAGACAAAAATCGCTTTGCAAATCTGTAAAGGTAAAGAGTGGATTATACTTCTTTCCGGAACACCTGTAAAGAACAAACCAGTTGACTTGTTTTCCCAATTAGCAATAATGGGACGACTCGGAGAGTTCGGCGGACCAAAGGGGTTTAAATCGCGATACTGTGATGGAGGAAGCGGTTCGAGTAATCTTAAGGAATTGAATTACAAATTAAATACAATTTGTTTCTTCAGACGTGAGCGCCAAGAGGTATTGTCGAATTTACCACCAAAGCAAAGACAGACTATTCTTTGTTCTATAACAACCAGAGAGCAGTACAATAAAGCTCAAAATGACTTTGTGAAGTTCCTGGAGGAAAAAGGATGTAGTGATGCAGAAATAGCCAGAAAGCTTCGTGGTGAAATCATGGTAAAGATGCAGGAGCTGAAAAAGATTTCAGCACTTGGGAAGTTGCATGATGTGAAAGAGTATATCAACGACATTATCGATAGTGGAGAAAAGATTGTGATTTTCTGTGTGCTGCACGCCATTGTAGATGAACTTAAAAAAGCGTTTCCACATGCATTAACAATCACAGGTCGTGAGAATGATGCAGAAAAGGAAGTTGCAAAAACAAAGTTCCAGGCATGTGCTAAATGCGGTACCAAAATAGAACACCATCAAGGCAAAGACCATGATTATGTAGTTAATGATTACAACATCATGATCTGTAACATTCAAGCAGCTGGAGTTGGCCACAATTTCTCCGCAGCACATGAGGTAGGATTTGTTGAGTACCCATGGACGGCTTCAGATTGTTTCCAATGTGAGGATCGTGTGTTTGATACAAAGAAACCTAACCCAATGGTGTGTACTTATTTTCTTGGCCACAAAACTATTGATGAAGAGAATTATGAACTGATAAAATCCAAAGCCGGCATGTCGAATGCAGTTACAGGATCCACAGATGAAATGGCAACAGAATTTATTGATAAGGTGATTAATTCATTAGGAATCAAATCATGATGGTAATTGAAAAGATATCCTTGAAACAACACAAAAGAAACGTGTATTACGAACTTCAGGGATTATTGAATCTACTATCAACTTTATTGGAATCGGGAGAATTTTACCAATTACAAAGGCTGATTATGGAGATTGACAGATTACGAATTTACAGGATCGAATTAGACAATATTAAGGAAATGGAAATCGAATTAACAGTAAAGATATTACCAAGCAAAATTAATCCCCAAATATGAGTAAAAGATTGCCATACTTCCAATTTGAACCAGCTGAATGGTTAGCTGGAGATATTATGTTTTGCACAATACAAGCCCAGGGTTTATTTACAACGCTCAAGGCAATATATTGGCAAAAAGACTGCGACTTATTGCTTGAACAAGCTATAAAAAGACTCAAACATGAAGATTTATTTAATGAACTGATTTCTGAGAAAATAATCAAAATTAAAGCAGGAAAAATTAAAATTAACTTCTTGGACGAACAGTTTGAAAAACTCAACGAAAAATCTAAAGTAAACGCTAAAAATGGAGCGTTAGGAGGTAGACCAAAAAAGAAAGTAGAAACCGAAACAAAACCGAACGCTTTTGATTCGGTTATTGAAAACGAAACCGAATCAAAAGCATTAAGAAGAGAAGAGATAATAATAAGAAAAGATAAAAAAGAAAAGATAATAGAAAATTCTAAATCTCATTTGTCCGATAAATCGGCAACCAATTTAAAAAATTTAAATGAATCTCTTTTTTGGAAAAGTTTAGTTGATCAATGGTTTCAATTTTATAAATCAAAATTCATTATCACGCCAACTTTTAATGCTGTGCAGGGAAAGCACTTCAAATCAATACTGACTCGATTTGAAAAGATGGCCAAAGAAAAGGATAAAAATGAAAATATTGATTTTGAATGGACGGAAGACCGAGCAATAAGGACATTGAATAGGTTTTTAGAAAACGCCTGGCAGGATAAATGGCTACAAGACCATTTCTTATTAAAAAATCTCGAATCAAATTTTGACGCAATAATAAACAAAACAAAAATCACAAATGGCAATCAAAGAGCAACCAGAAACAGACCAACAACATAATATTGAAGTCGCCATGATAGGAATTCGTAAATACGAACACCTAAAAAGCTTAAAGCCGGAAAACAGAACTCCGGAGCAGAAGTTACAGATTGAGGTATACGAATCAAAACAACGAGCTGCAACTCCAGAGCAAATTGAAAGGCAACAAAAATATTTTGATAATATCCTTGAGCCAAAGCCCGAGAATAAAGTTCAATTTCCAGCGCGGATGATTTGGGATTTTTTCACAGCAAATTTTGAAAAGGTAAATGGAAGACGTTTCGAAATCGTGAAAGATGTTACTATTAAAAATCTTGAGCCATTGATTTATTATTTCGCTAAAGATGATCGTTTCTTCAAATGTGAAAACTTATCCAACTTATCCGAACCAAGCTTCGACAAAGGATTACTGATTATCGGAAATTTTGGAAACGGAAAGACTGCAGCAATGAAAACACTTGAATTTATTTTCAAGGGGATTCCGGGAATGGCTTTCAAAGGTTACAGCGCTAATGAAGTTGTTACAATGTTTGAAAAGTGTAGCACTGAAGAAGACAGAACTGCATTTGAAAACATCATGTATCGCGGAACCAAATATTTTGATGATCTGAAAACAGAAAGAATTGCATCGAACTACGGTAAGGTAAATCTCTTTAAGGAAATACTGGAAATCAGAGAAAGTAAATTCTATCCAACGGAATCAGAACAGGACCCAAAGTTCAAATTAAAAACTTTTGTCACCAGTAATTTCAAAGACGGGTTTCCGGATGAAATGCAGATTGCTATTGATGAGTTTGAGGAGAAATACGGCAGCAGGGTTTTCGACAGATTGTTTTCAATGTTCAACATAATAGAATTTAAAGGCGAATCCTTCAGACGATGAAAAAAAATAGTTATACAGGCGTGAGCTGGAGTTCGGAATATTATAAATATAAAGCCCATGTTACCAAGGACGGAGTCACATACCAATGCGGATTTCATAACACAGAAAAAGAAGCTGCTATTGCCCGGGACCGGAAAATTATTGAGCATGGATTGAAAGTGAAATTACAAGTACTAAAACCAGCGCCAAGATGACAAGGTTTACAGAGCAGGATCTGCAAAATCTAAAAGACAAAGGCTTTAAGATTAATGATCCGAAAGAAATCAAAGCAGCTCAGACAAAACCGAAAAAGATTGTCAAAATATCGATTGAGAAAAATACAATAGAGTTGTTTTTAAAACAGTTCCTGCAGCAAGGATTGATTGATGATTACAAAAAGGAAGTATTGTTCGTGCCTGGTAGAAGATTCCGATTTGATTGGGCGATAATGAGTCTGCAGATAGCAATAGAATACGAAGGCATATTCTCAAAGAAAAGCCGGCATACAACAATAAGCGGCTACACTGGAGATATTGAAAAATACAATTTAGCATTAACACTAGGATGGAAAGTTCTGAGATATACCGCTAAAAATTATCTGGAGTTAGAAAACGATTTAAAGAAATTATTATGAGTGAAGAAATGCAAACTGCCTTAAAATGGTATACCGCTATCTATTTGATTACATCGCACAAAAAAGGAATATCATCTTTGCAATTACACCGTGATTTAGGTGTTACTCAAAAAACTGCGTGGTTTATGCTACATAGGGTTCGTTATACTTTCGGATTGCACACAAGCAATGAAAAATTAAGTGGAATTTGTGAAGCAGATGAAACTTTTATTGGTGGAAAAGAAGCCAATAAGCATAAAGCAAAACAAACCGATGGAACGCAAGGGCGTAGCGTGAAAACTAAATCAGCAGTTGCGGGAATAGTTGAACGTGGTGGCGAATTAAGAGCGAAGAAAGTTCCCGACACAAGAGGTTACAATTTACGCCAATTCGTTTACAAAAATTTGGAGTTTGGAAGTAAATTACATACTGACGAATGGTGGGGTTACAGAGGTTTGGCACAATCATTCAAACATAAATTTGTAAAACACAATAAAGGCGAATATGTTAGTGGCGATACTCACACTAATACTTTAGAGGGTTTTTGGAGTTTATTGAAACGTGGTACAATCGGAATTTACCACTCTATGAGCGACAAGCATTTACAACAATATGTAGATGAATTTGTTTTCAGATACAACACACGTCAATATTCCGAAAGTTTCAGATTTGATGCAATGCTTAATAATATCAACGCACACTTAACATATAAACAACTAATCGATGATTCAAGAAATAGTAGAAAAATGGAAGCTAAACAAGGTCGTTTTAGCTTCTAAAATGCAAATGCCATTAGGAACGTTCTGTAATAAATTATCGCCAACGCATTCGGCTTATTTTACAGATAAGGAAATTATACAACTAAAGATGGTTTTGAAAGAACTTTCAGCCGATTTAGATGGTGCAAGTCAAATTGATTTTAACGATGCTTTAAAAGGTGCGCTATGAAAAACGTTTTAGTTATTACTCCCTTATCGGGAGGAAAAGATAGTCAAGGTGCGCTATTATGGTCAATAGAAAAATATGGCTTGGATAGTGTTGTTTCTGCGTTTTGTGATGTTAAATGGGAAGCAGAAGAAACCTATAAGCATATTGATTATTTGGTTGCTAAAACGGGTGTTAAACATCACGTTTTAACATCTAAAAAATATGATGGAATGATTGACTTGGCAATTAAAAAGAAAAGGTTTCCATCTACAACTGCACGGTTCTGCACAGAAGAATTAAAAATATATCCAATGATAGATTTTATTCTAACGTTGAAACAACATATTATATTTATAGATGGTGTTAGAGCCGATGAAAGTGAGAATCGTTCAAAGAAAAGTCCTGAATGTAGATACTTCAAATATTACTTTGAGCCTTACAAAACCAATTCAATGATTGTGGAAAAATTCACAATAAAACCGCCAATTACCCACGCCCAAAAAAAGCAATTTAAAAAAGCACAGGACAGACTTGCATTAGGAAAAGAAGACCCAAAGTTTTTTAATTATCGCAAAAAAGAAGTTCTTAAATGGTGCGAAACTTACGCAGATGATTTAATAAGACCATTTTTTTATGCAACTGCTGATGAAATTATAAGCTATTCGTTAAATAGAGGTTATGATATAAACCCACGATATTTTAGAGGTTATAGTCGTGTTGGATGCGACCCTTGTATAATGGAGGGGATAAATGAAATAGCAATTATGGTTATGACAGACCAAACCGAATTAGATAAAGTTAAAAGCGCAGAAAAAGAAGTTAATAGTAGTTTCTTTCCGCCAGATAAAATTCCTAAACGTTACCATAGTCAAAAAACTGACAAAGGGAAAACGTATGGAACGATTTACGATGTAGAAAAATATATTTTAGACAAGAACGCTACTTTAGATGCTTTCGTTGACGAGCCTTTGTTTAAATGTAAATCATTCTACAATATTTGCGAATAGATAAATTTTAAAAAATCCACTCTATTCTAACGGTAACAAATAGGGTTTTGGGTTGAATAAATATATAGTTACCAAAAATAATTATGGGAGTAAAGAAATCAAATCCAGAAATGATAAAGTATTTCATTGAAAATGCTTTGTTACAATCTGAGAGAAAACTAGCAGCAAAATTCGATGTTTCGGCTGCCGTAGTAAAAAGAATTTTCAGAGAAAACGACATTGTGGTGCCAAGAGAAATACAGCTGGAGTTTAAAAGACAATCGATGATCGGACGCACATCTTTCACCGAGGAGCAAACGCAATTCATTAAAGATAATTATTTAAAGATCCCAATAAAAAGAATGGGAATAATCCTGAATAAATCAGGATGTGGGGTTGCCGGGAGGATGCGACAATTAGGATTGGTAGTTCCACCCGAACTCGTAGCACAAAGGAAAGCCGACAGCATGTATCGTAAAGGGGCAGTGCCGGCAAACAAAGGAAAAAAGCAAACCGAGTATATGTCTGCTGAGGCAATTGAAAAAACAAAAGGTACTCGTTTTAAAAAAGGACAGGATCCACATAACGCATTGAAAGATTGGCAGGAAACCATAAGAACCGACAAGCGTTACAATAGGCAATACATTTTAATAAAGATTCCCGGAAACAGAAAGATTATGTACAAGCAAATCTACATCTGGGAACAGGCTAACAAAACGAAGCTTCCAAAAGGAAAGAACATAGTTTTTAAGGATGGAAATACGCTTAATTGTGTTATCGAGAATTTAGAATGTATTACTGATGCCCAACTAATGAAACGCAACACCCATCATAGATACCCTAAAGAGATATCCTCATTAATTCTGCTAAAAGGAGCACTAACAAGACAAATTAACAAACAATTAAAATCAAGCGACGATGTCAACAACACATAGCAACAATAACCTGCAAGCACTCAATGATTTGCTTTTTGAAACCTTAAGAGGAGTTAAGGAAGGAAAAATAGAAATAACAAAAGCAAAAGCTGTTAATGAAATATCCGCCACAATTATCAATAACGCCAAGGTGCAGCTGGATGCTATTAAAATAACTAAAGGAATGGGTAAAGCTGGCGATATTTTCAGTATAAAACAACTTGGAGAAGCACCAGAGAAAAACGATGACACTTATGAGTTAAAAAGAAAGTTCGCGCAAGAATTAGGATATGATAATGTGGCGGCAGCTATAGCGGAGATGACATCTTGGAAATTTGAAAAGCAATATAAAGAATGGAGAGACGCGCAAGCATTTTGAAGAAAAAATAATCACTAACCAAAATTTCAAACCAAACAATGAAAACAGGAATCGATTTAATCAAAGAAGAACGCCAGCGGCAAATCGACGTTGAAGGCAAAACTCCGGAAATGGATAAAGCGCTATATCAAAATGCTGAATTATTTAACGCAGCGTGTTGTTATAATTCAGCTGAAAGATGCAGGGCAATCAATGAAGGTAAATATTACTTTCCTGCTGGATGGCCATTTTCAAAAAAATGGTGGAAACCATCTCCCGATAACAGAATAAAGGAGCTTGTTAAAGCTGGAGCTTTGTTTATGGCGCACGAAGAAGCGACGGGTTTTGATTGTGGAGGTTATATCGAAATGGTTACAAATGAAATCAACAAACTATTAAAAGAACAATCATGAGAAAGCACAAAAGAATATTCAAAAGAAGAGGATTTGCCGGAAGATGTCCAGTAAACGGAGGTATGTGTTTCAATCCGTTCTGCGCATTGGGGTGTATAGAAAGCCATGTTTAATTTAAACTACAGCAAAATGAAAAAACTAATATTAGTTCTTCTGTTGCCGCTTTTTGTATCGGCACAGAATGAAATAGAAAGATATGTTTCCGGAACCATTTCATTAGATGCCAGAAACATAACAACAGGTAGTCAAGCTACAAACAACAATCAAGAGTTTGACCTTAAAGCAAACATCACTTTGCTACTTTGCCACAACATAACTTTTGGTGCAGAGTTCGAGAGTTTCAAAGCTATTGGCTATACAGAATTGTCTTGGGGTGCAGGATATGTGTTCGAACCGATAAACCGATTAAGAGTTCACGTTGATCTGCAGACTGAATGGATTTTCAGACGTGGACCAATGGTGGAAGAATACTTCCAATACGAAGATGAATTCATTGGCATATCAGTTAATGCAAAGGCAGGCTACGAGTTACTTCCGGACACACTTCCGAATGTTTATTTCGGTGGACAGATTGGCGGTCAATTACGAGGAGACCTAAAGGCAGCAGGATATAAAAACTACATCAAAATCAATGGTGCAGTAACTGTTGAATATGTAATTTATATAGATAATTAAATTATGGACCAAATAATTCACACCATCAATAAAAAGAATTATGTTCTTTTTGAAGTAGAAGTGCCAATATCGAGAACAACGAAATGGGAAGACAAGATAAACCGATACAGCGGAATAACTCAATCAATTACCAAAAAGGAAAGCTTTTGGAACGGCACAACAATAAATATTAAAATACTGATTCCGGAAGAAAACGCAATGGACTTCAGTAACGATTAGTTAAAAACTATAGCATTGAGCACATAGAAAGAAGAACGATGGATTTCAATAAGAAGTTCATCTTAACGGATGAAGAAAGAAAAGAGACAATGCCTAAACGAAAATCAAAAACGTTTCCGGAAATAAAAAGAAACAGTAGACTATAAAAATAAAATAATTTGCAGTATATTGTATTGCTTTTTTATATAAATTTGGTCTATTCAAAACATACCTCATGAACAATTCAAATCGAGAAGAAGTATTCCAGAAAGTAAGATATGCTTGCATGGAAGCTCTCGATATAGATTCCGAAAACATAACTGAAGAATCTAGAATTAAAGAAAATCTGGGAGCAGATTCAATTGATGAAGTAGAATTGGCGATAGAAGTCGAAAAAATCTTTGATATAATAATCCCGGATTCGGAAATAGAAAACTTTAAAACGATAGGTGATGTAGTAGATTACATTATCAACTTATCATAAAAACATTTAAGAGTATGAAGTCGATTCATTCGTTCATTTTGATTGCAGTCTGTATGATTGCTTTCACGGCCACGGCAACAACCGCCAAGCTGGAACAAAAGCAAAAAGCAGAATTAGTCCAGGAGTACACATTCCTTGCTAACGCTGTAAGTGTTGTAAATGATTACCAAATCGCAACTGCAGTAGCAGAAGCAAAAAACTTTGTAAGCAATGAAGCTCATGTTTTCGTAATTGTAAAAGAATCAATCACCTTTAATGACATTGTTATTGATGTGGGTTATTCCGATTCAAAGCAGCTCTTTCTTCAAGAAATATATCAGAAGGAGTTGCTATCGAATTACAATAAAGAAAACAACTTACCCGATCGGAACAAAGTAAGTAATCGAATTAGGAACGATTGCTAAAGGTCAATTCAATATATTAAAAGCTATTCAGAAATGAGTAGCTTTTTTTATTTAACAAATGCAGTATATTATATGTCATTAATTTTATTACATTTGTGTCAAATAATGACGTAATCAAATATGAACCCCACAAAAATCGAATCGAGAATAATTAAGACAGCTTTAATCAATTGGAAGGATTTAGAGTTTATCCAGCAGGAAAATTTTAAGGAATGGATTAACGATGGCGACACAAAGCTAATAGAGTCTATACTAAAATATCAGTTTGTTGACCCATTTAAGGTATGGGAGCACGATGGAAAGTTGTATTGTCTTGATGGGAAACACCGCTATTTAGATTTGTTGAAGGTGACAGAATTAGGTCATGATATTCCGGAAGAATTGCCAGCTACATTTATTCAGTGTGATGATTTGAGCCAAGCGGCCGAATTGGTATTGGTGTATTCATCGGCTTATGCAAAAATCACACAGCAAGGTTTATTCGATTTCGTTACTACATTCAACCTTGACATTCCAAAACTTATTGAAGTAATAAACATTCCGGAGTTCTCAATGGAACGCTTCCAGCAAACCTTTGATTTATTCGACACACAAAATGCAGAGGAGCCACACGTTGAAGTTCCGGAGAAAGATATTATTGTAAAGCCGGGCGACGTGTTTCAATTAAATGGTCATCGCATTATCTGTGGTTCGTTTACGGAAGAGGCAGATGTCAAAGCTTTGATGCTTGAAGATAAAGCGCGGATTGTTAATTGTGATCCGCCGTATAATTTACCAGCAAACTTCTTTACAAACAAAGACGAGCAGCGCCATAAGGATTTTGCTATGGGTGGTGGTGAAATGACGGACGAGGAGTTTGTTCAGTTCCTGGCACTCATCATGTCGACATCGGTTGCTAATTCTGTGCCTGGTGCAATACATTACATCTTTATGGATTTCAGACACAGCTGGCACATGACAGAAGCAGCTCGACGTGTTTACGGTAATCCACAACCGAAACAAGTTTGTGTATGGAATAAAGACATGATGGCAAATGGTTCTTTCTATAGAGCACAACACGAGCTTTGTTTTATATTCTCAGATGAGAAAGCAAAAGCATTGTGGCAAAAAGACCTACTTGATGAAGGAGGCGAATTCTACAAAGACAATAACGAGTGGTGCTTCATATTCAAGAATGGAGAAGCAGCCAAACACTTATCACACCTCGAATTAAAAAACAGAATCCGATCAAACGTTTGGAAGTATCCAAGTGCGACCTCAATGGCAAATCCCGATAGGTTTGAACTTAAAAACCATCCTACACCAAAGCCGGTTGTTATGATTGCCGATGCAATACTGGATACAACCAATGAGAATGATGTTGTAATTGACTGGTTCCTTGGTTCGGGGACCGCATTAATAGCATGTGAACATACCAGACGACAAGGACGTTTTACTGAAATCGAGCCAATGTATGTACAATCAGCAATTATTCGCTACATAAACTATTGTAACAAAAGAAGCGTTAGTATTAACTTCACCCACTTAAACGGTGAATTAACATTAAACGACTTTTCGCATGAGCCCAAACCTTAAAATACTAAACGAGATGAGCAAATTAATTATAGATTATTTGGAGAAAGAAAAAAGCATCAATGAAGATGCGCTAAAAGCTTATGATCCACTACCTATCCAAGACTCTGATGCAGAAATTAGAATAATAAGAGAAAGAGAGCGTATTAAGATTAACGATAGAATTTATGAGCTAAAACGCCATATCGAAGTAATAAAACGGATGTTTCCGTCTGAATAATGAAAAAACCGAGATGTACAGCTATTGAAAAGGGTAAGAGGTTGTTTACGATTCAAGGTTGGATACTCGATGGAGTGCCCGATCGGCTAATCGTTAAACAAATCCTGCAGCAATGGGATATAGATATACGTCAAGCCGAACGGTATGTAAAAGAAGCGTACGTAAAATGGTCTAAGATTGATGGCGTTACCATTGAGAATAAAAGACAGATGAAGATTGCCGAATATCAGCAGCGCAAAAGAAATATTGAACCACGTTTCAAAAATACTCCAGAAGGAATTCGTGCGCTGAATGATATTGATAAGATGATTGATAAGCTCGAAGGGTTGGAGCTGGCCAAGAAAATACAAATAGGTGGCGACCCAGAAAACCCACTTGAAACAAAAACGAAAATAGATTTGTCAGACCTCCCAACTGATGTATTGTTAGCGCTGGAAGCGGCGTATAAGAAAAAGTAACTAACAAACAATTATATCCATGAGAGCATTCCTTGACATTGAAACAGGCGGATTTTCCACCACTAAAAACGGAGTCTGCGAAATTGCATTAACAGTAGTTGATGACGATTTAACCCCAATTGAAACATTCCACGCGTTAATTAAACCGTACAC
>JANMZN010000044.1:0-4296 GCA_031383285.1 Segetibacter sp. | reverse complement strand
CGACCGGCATTGAATCGACCAGTTGCTGCCGGTTGACCAGATGCTGGACATGGTGAAGAGCTATGACGGCAAGCCTATCACGGAATTACATATTGTAGGAGGCGTTCATCCCAAAATGAATATGACTTATTTTATCGAGCTGATGCAGAAGATAAAGGCGCACAGGCCCGCCCTGCACGTTAAGGCGTTTACAGCCGTTGAACTGGATTATATGTTCCGCAAGGCGAAACTCAGCGTGGAGGAAGGGATGCAACAACTGCACGCAGCCGGGCTGGACAGCCTGCCTGGTGGCGGTGCCGAGATATTTGCGCCGGAGATACGGGAAAAGATATGCGCTGATAAAGTGGATGCCAATGGCTGGCTGGCCATACATGAAGCGGCACACAAACTAGGTATGCACTCCAATGCCACAATGCTATATGGCCATATAGAAAAATACTGGCACCGCGTAGATCATATGGAAAGATTGCGCCAATTACAGGATGAAACAGGTGGCTTCAATACTTTTATTCCGCTCAAGTTTAGAAACAAGGACAATGATATGAGCAATATTATTGAAAGTACCATTGTGGAAGACATGCGCATGTATGCCATTGCAAGGTTGTACATGGACAACTTCCCCCACTTGAAAGCTTATTGGCCTATGCTTGGGAGGCAGAATGCACAACTTTCATTGGCTTTTGGCGTAAATGACATTGATGGAACCATTGATGATACGACTAAAATCTATTCTATGGCAGGAAGCGAAGAACAAACCCCTTCTATGAATACTGCGGAGTTAGTTTCATTGATAAAACAAGTACGCCGCGAACCGGTAGAAAGAGATACCGTTTACAATGAAATAAAGAATTACAGCAAAATAGAAATGAAAGAAATCGATCCGGTTTTGAATTAATTGACCATCATCGCCTTTTCTTGTTTAAACTTATTTCTGCCATAACCGGCTATCACGTGCTTTTCGCTATGATAAGAAGAACGGACCAATGGACCACTTTCTACATAGTCAAAACCCAAATCGTAGCCGATTTCTCTGTACTCAGCAAATTCAGTGGGATGTACAAATCTGTCAACAGGTAAATGCTTCTTAGTAGGCTGTAAATATTGACCCAGCGTTAATACATCAACTCCCACTGCCACCAAGTCTTTCATGCTTTGAATTACTTCTTCTCGCTTCTCACCAAGCCCAAGCATGATGCCGGTTTTGGTTCTCATTCCCCCTTGTTTTAGCATCCGAAGTACTTCGAGGCTGCGTCTGAATTTTGCTTGTATGCGCACCTGTTTGCTTAGTCGCTCTACTGTTTCCATATTGTGGCTAACCACTTCAGGTGCGGCATCTATTATTCTTTGAACCTGATCAGCATATCCCCTAAAGTCCGGTATCAGGGTTTCAAGTGTAGTGTCAGGATTGAGTGCTTTGATAGCTTTTATGGTATTGTACCAAATAATGGACCCACCATCTTTTAATTCATCTCTGTCCACGCTAGTCACTACGGCGTGTTTTACCCGCATTAAGTTTATGGCTTCTGCCACACGCTGCGGTTCATCCCAATCAACAGGATCTGGCCTGCCGGTAGCCACAGCACAAAATCCGCAGCTACGGGTACAAGTATTTCCCAAAATCATAAATGTAGCAGTACCCTCTCCCCAACATTCGCCCATATTTGGGCAATTGCCACTCTCACATATGGTGTGTAACTTATGTGTATCAACCAGTCCTCTTACGTGCTTATAACTTTCACCAATGGGCAACTTTACTCTTAGCCAATCGGGCTTTTTCACTTTTGAAAGGGAGGGGTCAATCTTCGCTATTACCGGTAATTCTTGCATCTCAATTGTTCTATGGCTGCAAAGGTAAGGAATACGGGGATGTGGATGTAGGTTGATCGTTTACTCGTTGCACGTTGGAATGTTTCTCATTACTTGCTACCCATTGATCTAAATTTAATTTCCAATATTATGCCGATTCGCAACTCACAATTCACCATTTTCTAACAGCCATTGTTGCTTTGAAACTCCGATCCGCCTCGGCGAATCAGAAAAAAAAAGCAGTTTCATCTTTCTCATTTCCGATTTCATGTTTCCCGTCTCACGTTTCACTATTGACCATTCACCACTCAACACTACTCCGGATTACTACTTCCTCACCTTGATTTGTCACTCCGACGATAGGAGGAGTCTCATTTAAACACTAGAAGGGTTTCCTCTCCGCCGCATCGAAATGGAAAGACAAAGCAGTTTTATCTTTCACCTTTCCGATCTCACCTTCCACGTTTCACGTCTCACCATTCACCATTGACTCCGCCCCGGCGGACAGGCATTCACCATTCGCAATTCACCATTCACCCTCCGGTTAATTCATTTATATTTGCCGCACTAAAAACAATTTGACATGAAATTTTTTATTGATACTGCAAATCTTGCTCAGATAAAAGAAGCAAATGATCTTGGAATTCTTGATGGTGTTACGACCAATCCTTCGTTAATGGCCAAAGAAGGCATCAAAGGTGAAGAAGCAATCATGAAGCACTACCTCGATATTTGCGAATTGGTAGAAGGCGATATTAGTGCAGAAGTACTTTCTGTTGACTTTAATTCGATGGTGGAAGAAGGCAAAAAATTGGCTGCCATTCATCCGAACATTGTAGTAAAAGTACCAATGATAAAAGATGGTATCAAAGCCATTAAATACTTTTCTGACAATGGCATCAGAACCAATTGTACATTGGTATTTTCTGCCGGACAGGCTATTTTGGCAGCAAAGGCCGGAGCTACTTATGTCTCTCCTTTTATTGGCCGTATAGATGACAGTTGTTGGGATGGGATGGAATTAATCGGTCAGATTTCCAATATTTACATTGTACAGGATTATAAAACACAAATATTAGCCGCATCTATCCGCAATCCAAACCACATCGTCAGGGCTGCCGAAATGGGTGCGCATGTATGCACTTGTCCATTGGACCCGATTATGGGATTGCTTAAACATCCTTTAACTGATATAGGTCTGGCTCAATTTCTGGAAGCTGCCAAAAAAATGTAATCACGAATATTAATTCACTTATTGTGACCATTAGACAAATCATTTCCTATCTGGATGAATTAGCTCCTCCATCTTATCAGGAGAGCTATGACAATGCCGGTTTAATTACCGGAAATGCATCATGGGAATGCAGCGGGGTGATTTGTACATTGGATGCAACAGAAGAAGTGATTTTGGATGCAATAAAAAAAGGTTGCAATCTGGTTGTGGCGCACCATCCGATCGTTTTCGGAGGATTGAAAAAAATAACAGGCAGAACATATGTAGAAAGGTGCGTGATTGCTGCCATTAAAAACGATATCTCTATTTATGCCATCCATACCAATTTAGATAATATTATTAGCGGTGTCAATGGTAAAATGGCTGATAAATTAGGCCTTGTCAATCGGAGTATTTTGCTTCATAAGCAAAATAGCCTGATAAAATTGGTGGTTTTTGTACCTGAAAATGGAGTTGAAAAAGTAAGGCAGGCGCTTTTTAATGCCGGTGCAGGACAAATAGGAAACTACAGTGAATGCAGTTTTAGTTCAAAAGGGACCGGAACATTTAAACCAGGAGAAGGCACTCATCCGCATCTTGGCGAAATAGGCATTCGGGAAAATGCATCAGAAGAAAAATTGGAAATCATATTTCCCGCTTTCCTCAAAGAAAAGTTAATCGCTGCCATGAAGGAAAACCATCCTTATGAGGAAGTGGCTTACGATTTGGTGGCCTTGGGCAATGTTTTTCAGGAAGTTGGGAGCGGGCTAATTGGCGAACTTGATGAACCGATGGGCGCATTGGATTTTTTACATTTGGTCAAAAAACAATTCAATCTGGAAGCAATTAAGCATACACCCTTGACCGGTAAAATGGCAAAAAAAGTGGCCATTTGCGGTGGTGCCGGTAGTTTTCTCATCAAAAATGCAGTGGTAGCCGGCGCAGACATGTTCATTACTTCAGATGTGAAATATCACGAATTTTTTGATGCAGAAAATAAATTAGTCATAGCGGACATAGGTCATTGGGAAAGCGAACAATTTACTATTGACTTATTATTTGATGTTTTGCAGGCTAAATTTCCTACCTTTGCGGTCCAAAAAAGTGAAATTCGAACCAATCCGGTTCATTATTTACTTTGACGGAAACTTAAAATATTCAAAAATAAATATGGCAAGCGTTAAAGATTTTTCTGTTGAGGAGAAATTGTCCTCGTTGGTAAAATTACAAAAGGTTGATTCCAAGCTGGATGAAATTGGTATTTTGAAAGGAGAATT
>JANMZN010000036.1:0-3871 GCA_031383285.1 Segetibacter sp. | reverse complement strand
TATCAGGGCAATTTAAAACGCTTGAAAGCGCAAACGTATTCGCCATCCTTAGATCCGTTATTGATACTACCGTAAAAAATGGAAATAACGTTTTGAACGCATTACATCTTATCGCTACTTTTGGAACTGAATAGTTACAAATAAAGAAATAAAGAAGTAATACTTTTGCATTGTAGATATATTTAGATATAAATGTAATACAACTTTCTCTTACGCAATATTAATTTTTGGAATAAATTCAAAAAAAATTTTGGAAATGAAAATTACCAAGGCAACATAAGGGTAGATGAAAGCTTGCTATTCTTTTTCGCAATTGAAACAAAAAAACTAATAAATACCATTGAAAATGGATAAAGCCCCTAATGCCTGTGCAACTGCTTCAGCACACCTCCTGAAGCTTCTTTAATGGTGTTGGCAAACATAAATGCTTTGGGGTCTGTTTGGTGGACCATTTTCTCCAATCGGCGCAATTCGAGGCGAGAGACTACAGTAAAAATGATATCGCATTCTGTAGAAATATCAAACTTGCCGGGCAGAAATCCTCTTTCGCCTTTGTAGATGGTAATTCCTTTCCCCATCTCATTGACCAGCCGGTATTTAATGGCTTCGCTTTCGGCAGAAATGATGGTGATGCCTGTATGGGCTTCCAATCCTTCTACAACATAATCAATAGCACGGGAGGCTGTAAAATAGGTGAGCATAGAGTACAAAGCAGTTTCTAATCCAAATCTGAAAGCTGCTATTACAAAGATGACAACATTGATACCCAAAATAATTTCGGAGATGGTAAAACTTGTTCTTTTAAGTGTAAACAATGCAAGCACTTCTACCCCATCGAGGGCACAACCTGCCCTCATAACCAACCCTACGCCTAGCCCTAAAAAAAAGCCTCCAAAAATAGAAATAATTAATTTATCAGAACTGATTAGAGGATAGGGGATCAAAAGCAAACATAGCCCCAACAGTATGACACAAAAGAATGTTTTGATTGCAAATTTTTTGCTGACACTATAATAACTAATGATAACCAAAGGCAAATTGGCCAATACGATAACATAGCCAAGGTTCCAATCGTATACCTCATGTAATAAAAGGGATATACCAGTAATACCACCATCAAAAAAATGATTGGGCACCAAAAAACCCTGTAAAGCAAAACCGGCTGATACAATGCCTAGTACAATTAAACTCCAATCAGAAATGAATAAAATTACATTTTTTCGATTAGGGTAATTGATTTGCACTTTTCTTCCTACTGGATTTTTATGCGAATGCTCCGACATGGATCTAATTTGTTTAAGTATAATTAGTTCGCAATATAAACAGGAAAAAAATGACGAACAATTTAATTGATATTTTCATCAATCAATAACTTCATAAATGACTGTTTTCCCAGATTTGTGCTTTAGCGCTTCTTCGCCAATTAACCTGCAATTGAACGAATCCTTAATTTTATAATAAACTTCCTCCTTAACGACTACCTGGTTTTCTTTTGCTACAGACTGCAACCGCTGAGCAGTATTTACGACGTCGCCAATTACGGTATAATCTAACCTTTTTAGTGTGGCTGATCCGATATTTCCCGAGATGACTTCGCCTGAATTGATTCCTATAGAAACTTTTGGCATAAATGCAATCCCTTCCATATTGTCCGGCAACTCATCTATAGTTTTTCTAATGGCCAATGATGCATCAATTGCTCTGTCAAGATGGAATTCACCTTTGAAAACAGCCATGATAGCATCCCCGATAAATTTATCAACGTTGCCCCCTTGGGCCAATATTTCTTTGGTCATCACATCAAAATATTGGTTCAGCAAATTCACAACCTTATCAGCAGGTTCAGTTTCGGTAAGGGCGGTAAACCTACATAAATCAATAAAAACAATGGTCGCTTCCAAAGTTTCATTCACCATGAGCGATTTCTCATATTCCGGATGGTTCATAAAGTTGAGTACGGTCTCATCCACATACATTTTCAGTATATTGTTTTCCTTAATTGCTTTTAGCGTTTCTTTTAATTGAATTACGTGGCTTATTGTTTTCTCTATGGTCAACTGCAGATCGTCAAAGTTTACTGGCTTGCATACAAAGTCAAAAGCACCTTTGTTCATAGCCGATCTAATGTTGTCCATATCACCATATGCAGAAACCATCACCATTTTCACCAAAGGACTATAATCGTTCAATTGCACCAAGAGCGACAACCCATCCATAACAGGCATATTGATATCGCTAAGTACTACTTCAATATCGGGGTCTTGTTTTATCTTTTTTAAAGCTTCGCTTCCATCCAGTGCGAAAATGAACTCATATTTATTCTCCCTAATCTGCCGGCGAAACTTTTGCCTGATGAGCACTTCAAGATCTGCTTCATCATCTGCCACCAGTATTTTAACCATTTTTTTCTATTTTCAGTTTTTCCTTTAAAAGATTGAAATCAACAGGCTTGGTGAGAAAATCATCTGCACCCAATTTCATGGCTTGGTTATAATTTTCATCATCGCCATACGCAGTTATCATCATCACGAATGGCGGCGGTTTTTCGTACTTTGTTTTTATTTGATGCAATAATTCAAGACCACTCATTCCGGGCATATTAATGTCGGATAGTATCAAGATAGCTTCATGCTCATGGTCTTTCATATAAGTGAGGGCGTCTTCGCCAGAGAAAGCAAAAGCAAACTCCAAAGAATGGTCTCTAATTTCCTTTCTAAACCTTTGTTCAAAAAGTGTTTGCATGTCCTTTTCATCGTCTACAACTAAAACCTTCATTATCTATTATTTATGTTGGTAAGGTAATAATAAATTCGGTACCATCTCCCCGTCCGGCCGGATCATCCGGGTGGGTTTCCTTTGTTACCACTTTCAGTTCACCTCTATGCGCTTTTACAATATCGTAACTCAAGCTTAGTCCCAAACCCGTACCCTGCCCGGTAGGTTTGGTCGTAAAAAATGGTTGAAATATTTTATCTAAAATATTTTGTGGAATACCGGGACCATTGTCACGTACTGAAATTTGTATGCTGTGGTCAGGAGCCAATATATTAGATGTTTTAATCCAAATAGTTGGCTCATGACTATTTTGAGGTCCATTGGCCACTCCATTTGATGTATTGGAAGTAAGAGCCGCCGCATAAAAAGCATTGGTAATCAGGTTTAGGATAACTCTTCCGATGTCCTGTGGTATTATATTTACTTTACCAATAGATTCATCGTAATCAGTATTCAATTTAGCATTAAATGACTTGTCCTTTGCTCTCAGGCCATGATAAGCTAACCGGAGGTACTCATCTGCCAATGCATTAATATCTGTCGGCTCATATACTCCATTACTAACCCGACTGTGTTGAAGCATAGATTTTACAATGCCATCTGCCCGCTTTCCGTGATGATTTATTTTTTCTTCATTACTTATAATATCACTTGCTAAAGCCCTCACTTCTTCAAAATTACCTCTTGCTATTTCCCCTTGCATTTCCTCCAATAATTCTTTATTGACTTCGGAAAAATTATTGACAAAGTTCAATGGATTTTGGATCTCATGTGCTATGCCGGCGGTCAGCTCGCCAAGAGAAGCCATTTTCTCAGATTGTATCAGTTGCGTTTGAGTTGCTTTTAGCTCCACTAATGTATGTTCGAGCTCTTCTTTCTGAAGTGTAAGAGAAGCAGTCCGCTCAGCCACTTGCACTTCTAATGCCGCCTTTATTTTTTCATTAAGCTTAAACTCTTTTTCTAACTCCTGGGTTTTTATTCGCTCATTCTCTAAGGCCTTTCTTTGTCTTTTAGTGATAATCCACATTGCACCAATCCAGACATAAGAAAATGTCATAGCAGCATCAAAAAAACTGTTCCATTTATTATAAAAATC
>JANMZN010000011.1:0-17321 GCA_031383285.1 Segetibacter sp. | reverse complement strand
AATAATAGATCAGGTTTCCGACGTAATAAACCAAATTAAGCACAATCCGGATAGCCGAAGAATTATTATCAACGCATGGAATGTGGGCGAACTTTCAAAAATGGCATTGATGCCTTGCCATGCTTTGGTTCAGTTTTATGTAAGCCCAGCCTCAACTGCAGAAGGTAGAGCGAAATTATCTTGCCAACTCTACCAGCGTAGTGCCGATGTATTTCTAGGAGTGCCTTTCAATATTGCTTCGTATGCGTTGCTAACTATGATGATTGCACAAGTATGTGACCTTGATTGCGGCGAGTTCGTTCATACTTTTGGCGATGTCCATATCTATAGTAACCACATGGACCAGGTAAAGCTACAATTGACGAGAACACCATTTCCATTGCCGCAAATGAAAATAAATCCGGAAGTGAAGGATATCTTTGGTTTTCAATACGAAGATTTTACTTTAGAAAATTACCAATGCCATCCGCATATAAAAGGAGAGGTGGCTGTTTAAAGAAATTTGATTAATGTGAAAATTAGTTAATGTGAAAATTTGAAAATTTAAAAATGTGAAAATGACCTTTTCTTTTAATGACTTTATTGACCTTTTTTATGACCCAACAAAGACCCAACAATAACCTTTATGATCCAACTATGACCTTTTTCATGACTCATAAATGACCTTTAATGACTCAATAATGACCTTCTTCAATGACCTTTTTCATGACTCAAAATGACCTTCTTCAATAACCCAAAAATGACTTCCAACACATGACCATCTCCATTATAGTAGCAGCATCCACAAACAATGTGATCGGTAAAAACAATCAATTGCCATGGCATTTGCCTTCGGATATGAAATTTTTTAAAAACACCACCTGGGGTATGCCAATTCTCATGGGTAGAAAAACATTCGAATCAATGGGCAGCAAGCCTTTGCCGGGAAGAATGAACATTATTATAACAAGAAAAGAAGGGTGGAGTGCTGAAGGGGTTGTTGCTGTTAACAGTTGGAATGATGCCTTATTTGTAGCAAAGGAGTCTGACAGTAAAGAAGTATTCGTAATTGGCGGGGGTGAGATATTTTCAGAATCTATTAAAAAAGCAGACAGAATTTACATGACAAGAGTGCACACGATTATTGATGGAGACGTCTTTTTTCCTGCAATAGATGAGGAGGATTGGAAATTAATATCAGCTAAAACATGTAAAGCTGATGAAAAGCATGCATTTGATTATACATTTGAGCTTTGGGAAAGGAATTAACCGACTATGTATTCATCCGTTCAGCTCACTTTAAAATATATTAAGTACTTGTTGTCTTCATCCAATGCCAAAGGGCACGGGGTGCATTCTCCATTTGTATTTGATTTTATCACCAATGTGCTGATTGATAAGCGACAATTTTACTTCTACGATTCGATAGAGAAAATCAGAGAGAAGTTGTTCCAAAATGATACGGTGCTCACATTGGAAGATTTTGGTGCAGGTTCTTTATTAGCCAAAACCAACAACCGGAAAATAAGCATGATTGCTCGTTCATCACTGAAGCCGAAGAAATTCAGCCAATTGATGTTCAGAATTGTCAACTATTACAAGACCAACACCATTATAGAGTTGGGTACTTCATTGGGCATTACGTCTTCTTACCTTGCTTCAGCTAATTTGCAAGGGCACTTATATACTTTTGAAGGAGCAAAGCAAGTGGCTGAATTAGCACGACAGCATTTCAAAAATTTTGAACTAAACAATATTACCATTATAGAGGGCAACTTTGATGATACTTTGCCACCTCAGCTAAAAATGCTCAAACATGTTGATTTGGCATTTGTTGATGGTAATCATAGAAAAGAGCCAACCCTATTTTATTTCAATCAAATGCTGGAAAAAGCAACTGAAGATTCTATTTTCATCTTCGACGATATCCACTGGAGTCAGGGAATGGAAGAAGCATGGACAGCAATTCAACAGCATCCGTCTGTCACTTTAACGATAGATCTTTTTTTCATCGGTTTGGTTTTCTTTAGAAAAGAGCAAAAAGTACCTCAACATTTTTCGATTAGGTTCTAATAATTATTGAAGACCGAAATTGAATTTTAGATATCTAAGTAAATATTTGCTTTTGTGCCTTTGGTTTCTTATTCTTTCTTTGCCAGAAATAATCAATTATTTTGATTCAGCTTCCGACATCATTACTCCAATCTTTAGAAAACGTACAAGGCTTTAGCATGGAAAGTTTTTTGAAAGTACATGAAGATGGGCGGTCACTCACTTCCATTCGGCTAAATCCGCTCAAAAAAACAAAAGCAATTGACCTGTTGCCATTAGACAATGCTGTTCCTTGGTGCAAGTATGGTATGTATTTAACGAAACGACCTTCTTTTACATTCGACCCTGTTTTTCATGGTGGGGCATACTATGTTCAAGAGGCAAGCAGTATGTTTTTGCAACACATCATTGACCAGCTTTATAAAAATGTAGATGCGCCAAAAAGAGTTTTGGATTTATGCGGAGCTCCGGGTGGAAAGAGCACCTTGCTTGCTGCATTATTGCCCGATAGTTTGATTGTGGCAAATGAAGTGATTAAGTCAAGGGTTTCTGTGCTATCAGAAAATATTGCGAAATGGGGTAGTGGCAATGTTGTAGTTACCAACAATGATCCCAAAGATTTCAGAAATTTACCAGGCTATTTTGATTTGATGGTAATAGATGCGCCCTGTAGTGGGAGCGGATTGTTTAGAAAGGACAATGAAGCCATCAGCGAATGGAGCGAAGACAATGTACAAATGTGTAGTATGCGACAGCAAAGAATATTGTCTGATGCCATTGGTTCTCTAAAACAACATGGCTATTTGATTTATAGTACATGTAGCTATAGCCAATCAGAAGATGAAGATATTTGTGATTGGATCGTAGCACAATTTAACCTGCAGCCGGTAGCCATCACCATTGACATAAATTGGGGAATTGTAGAGACTAATTCTTCTTTTCGTAAAGTGCCTGCATATAGATTTTATCCGGATAAATTAAAAGGAGAAGGTTTCTTCGTTGCATGTTTCAAACAAGAGAATGTGGTGGATGAATACTACGGATATCATACGCATGTGAAAGAAATTGATAAGCATAAAAAAGCAATTGCAGCACCATTCCTTAATGCTCCCGATGATTTTATTTTGAACGATCAAAAAGAGATCATCATTGCCTTTCACAAGAAATGGGAAGAGGAATATGCCACACTTTGGAAATTACTTAATGTAAGAAAAGCTGGCACTGCCATTGGAACGATCAAAGGAAAAGACTTCATTCCTCATCACGAATTGGCATTATCTCAATTGATGAATCAAGGTGTTCAAAAGGCTAACCTCGACAAAGAACAAGCTTTGCAATATTTGCGCCGGCAAAATTTTGAATTAGATATATCGCAAAAAGGTTGGACTATTTGCAGGTATGAGGATATTAATCTAGGGTGGATGAAAGTTTTGCCCAATCGTGTTAATAATTACTATCCTACTGAATGGCGAATTCTAAAGCCATAAATTTGCTTATCACTTTAATAACGTAATAAGCAAAGATGAAAACTCTTATCATAGCACTGTTAATTGGCTGTTCTTTATTTGTAAATGAATTGGCAGCCCAGGACAAAACGCATACAGTTGTAGCAAAAGAAAATTATTACAGCATTGCACGGTTATACAATTTGTCACCTAAAGAAATAGCCGCTTACAATAACCTGAATATGGAAGCCGGTTTACAGATCGGTCAGAAAATTAAAATTCCGGCTCCGGGGCAGGTCACTTTGCCGGCTGCCCCTACATCCTCAGTTGTTAAACCAACTATAGTTGCACCACCCAAACCAACAACGGCGGTTGTGGCACCTGCGGAAAATAATGTACCCATGCGCCACGTAGTAGCCCAGGGAGAAACTTTGTTTAGAATTAGCAAGAATTTCAATGTTGATGTTAATGATGTTAAACAATGGAACAACCTTTCTTCTGACGATGTGAAAATTGGTCAGACTTTAATAATTAATAAAGGGGTTAAATCTGAAGTAGGTGTAGGGCAGGTTACTAGTCAAACAACCGTTGCCACTACAAAGGCTCAAGTACCGGTGGCCGCTACAACTGCACCGCCTAAGAAGGTAACAGAGGACACTGCATTGGTGTATATCAGCCCGGTAGAAACAAAGGTTGAGGAACCAAAAAAAGACGAAAATGTTCAGAAGGCTGTTGGTATTAGAAGTGCAGGATATTCTCAGGCACCGCCAGTAAAACAACCCGTAGCAGAATCTATAAAAGCAGAATCGATAGTAGTTTCCTCTACAAAAACCCAGACCACAGCTCCCTCAAAAGCAGTTGTTTATGAAGCCGGCGAATCCAATGCTCCGGTTGAGGGCGCATTTTCAAGTGTATTTACCAAAGGAAAAAATGCAAATAATTTTAGCGGCGAGGCGGCTACTTTTAAATCAACTAGCGGTTGGCAGGATAATAAGTATTACGTACTCATAAACGACGTGGCTCCGGGTACCATTCTAAAAATTGCAACTTCTGAGAAAGTGGTCTATGCAAAAGTTTTGGGCAACATGCCAGAAATGAAAGAAAACAATGGCCTTTTATTAAGAATTAGCAATGCGGCTGCTGCTCATCTCGGTATTGTTGATCCTAAATTTCCGGTACAGGTTACTTATTATTGATTGCTATTTTGGAAAGCGATAACCACGTAGAAAATCAGTTACTGCCATTCTCTTTTTGCCTTCCAATTGCAACGCTGTTACATGAATGTAGCCGTTGTTGCATGCAAACTTCAAATAAGATTTTTCGTCTGTCAGCAGGTGACCAACAGGGTGTTCATGCTGAGTAACTTCTTTTGTACTGCTGTAAATTTTCAGCGTTTTATCAGATAGTTTGGTCAACGCTCCGGGATAGGGAGACAATCCTTTGATGAGATTGAAAATTTTCTCGCAGTTGTCATTCCAGTCGATGGTACACGTTTGTGAAAACAGTTTTGGAGCATGTTTTAATGTACCTGATTCAAAACACTCCTGATTTAAATTTTTCAAATCATTGGCTGCTAATCCTTTAATGGTTTTAACCAATAATTCAGCCCCGATTGCTTTCATTTTATCGTGCAGTTCGCCGGCAGTTTCATTTTCGCCTAGTGGAATCTTTTCCTGCATTAAAATATCCCCGGTATCAATTTCATGCTTAAGCCTAAATGTAGTAACACCTGTTTCCTTTTCGCCGTTGATGATGGCCCAATTAATAGGTGCTGCACCTCGGTATTGTGGCAACAACGAACCGTGAAGATTTAAGGTTCCCATTGGAGGCATATTCCATACCACCTCAGGCAACATTCTAAATGCTACAACAATTTGTAAGTCAGCATTCAATGCTTTTAGCTGAGCAATAAAATCGGGGTTCTTTAGTTTCTCAGGTTGCAAAATTTTCAATCCACGGGCTGCAGCAAATGTCTTTACAGCACTTTCTGTCAACTTCATTCCTCTGCCAGCATGTTTATCAGGAGCAGTTATTACACCAACTATATTGCAACCGGCCTCTACCAATGCTTTTAAAGATGCCACGGCAAATTCCGGAGTGCCCATAAAAACAATTCGTACATCTGTGTGCTGCATGGGGCAAATGTAATGGATGAATGCTACTCAAAATCAGGATACATCAGGTACTTCTTCCTTAATTTTTTAAACGCAATAAGTTTTGGTTGCCAACTAGCCCTAATTTCGCTTTCGTTATTACCTCCAACTATTTGTTGCATTAGTTCAGCATTGCCTGCCAGTTTATTAAAGAAATAGTCGCCTTCCTTTTTTCCCTTGATAAAAAATGCCTCTTTATCAGGAAACAGTTGATAGGCTTCCAACAAATATTTTATTTGCAATTTGCTTTCGGTAGCCTTTAAGACCTCTTCATTACTTCCAGCCAAATTCCAGCCATAACAAAGTTTGTTTTTAAGCTTTGGATTAGCAGCACCTACAGTAGAGTCAGGGGTAAAGGCGTACAATGTTTTTGGTAAGGAAGGATGCCCAAATATCTGAAAGGGGTGCTCAGTTCCACGGCCTTCGCTTAATATAGTTCCTTCAAAAAAGCAGGTAGAAGGGTAGAGGTAGATAGATGCCATATCCGGCAAATTGGGCGATGGTTTTTCTGGCAATATGTATTTGCTTTTGTGTGTATAGTTTTGGCATTTTATTATCGTAATGTTCATTCCCCCATTGTTTTTCATAGCAGTATCATTTACTAGTTTCATCATCCATGAGGTAAGAATTCCTTTGTCAATGTTGCCTTCTCCCACCAGGTAATTGGCATATTCTCCAATGGTCATGCCATATACTACAGGTATTGGCTGCATACCTACAAAACTGCTGAAAGCGGTATCCAATACGGGACCATCCACATAGAAACCATTTGGGTTGGGCCTATCAAGTATGATAAGCGGTTTGTTGTATTCCAAAGAACTTTCGATGAAATACTGAAGCGAAGAAATATAAGTATAGAAACGAACACCTACATCTTGTATATCAAACAGTAGCACATCTATATCTGCCAAATCCGCTGCTGATGGCTTTTTTTTGTTGCCGTAGAGTGACACTACTTTAATCCCTGTCTTTTGGTCTATACCACTTGCTACCAATTCTCCCGCATTGGCTGTTCCTCTAAAACCATGTTCAGGACCAAATATTTTTGAAATGGTAACGCCTAATCGCTTTAGTGTGTCAACCAAATGAGTACCACCTATGGTAGAAGTTTGATTGGCAAAAATACCCACTCGTTTACCTTTTAACATGGGCAAGTATTCTTTTACTTGAAAAGAACCGGGTAGGATAGGGCGTGTATTTGTAAAAGTTGACGTAGATTCTTTTTCCGTCAATTTCGTCTTTTGCGCCAAACAACATTGAAAAAATACAACTGGGAACAGTAAAATAAATAGTTTTTTCATAATGAGAAATATAGCGTGGAATACACCAAATGTAGGGTGAAAAGATTTTTAAGGGCGAAATTTTGGTATGGGTGTTACTTTTCCTTCCCTTTGGTTCTTTTTAAAATTATTGGCAACGCATTTTTGAGGGCAATTTCGGCCATCTATACTAGGCTAAATTCCAATTTTTGAAAATATCAATTAACGTAAGTACAATTAAAATATTAATTTATGCAACAGGTAAAAAGTGGTGATACGGTAAAAGTGCACTACCATGGAAAATTAACTGATGGATCTACTTTTGACAGTAGTGAAGGCCGGGAACCACTAGAGTTTGAAGTAGGTAGCGGCAGTGTAATACCAGGTTTTGATGCCGGTGTAACCGGAATGGTAGTTGGCGACAAAAAAACCGTAACGATACCTGCTGACGAAGCATATGGTCAAAAGCAAGCTGAAATGATCATGGAGTTTCCAATGGACCGTTTTCCGGAAGATATGAACCCCGAAGTAGGCATGCAGTTGAATATGAGCAACGGTTCAGGTCAGAATTTTCCAGTAGTAATCAGGGAAGTGCGGGAAGAAAGTGTGATGTTGGATGCAAACCACCCTTTAGCCGGTGAAGAGTTAATCTTTGACTTGGAATTGGTGGAGATTAATGGCGGCAAGTCTAGGATAATTATGCCTTAAATTTATAAGCATCTAATAAGGAAGAGGTTGACTGTTTTGGTCAACCTTTTTATGTTGGGGGAAACGTTTTGAAAACAAGCGCTAAAAACTTGTTGTACTGTTTGCTCTTTTCCTTTACTAAATGGTTTTCTAAAGTCCATCGGCTAACAGCTTCAATATTCTCATTTTGTTTAGTGACTAATTGGCTAATTGCTGATTTACTACATCTCTCTAAACTGCCGATAACCAAGAATCATCATTAAATTTTTTAAAATAGAAAGAAATTCAAATAACCATCGAAGGTTTAGCTTCAGTCAATAATATTTCAATACAACAAATGAGTATTTTATAGAGAAACAGGGTTACTTTTATTTTGGATTAGTGAAAAAAATATAAAGACTTTTGTATCACTTTTCATTAATACTTTAAATTAAATTGAACATTGATTAAACGATTCTACTATGAACATGTTTGCAAAAAATGACGCCAATTCTATAGAAGAGTATCTTTTATTGGTACCTGACGATCGCAAAAAAGAGTTTGATTTTATCCATAGCTTCATTCAAAAAGCAGTCCCGAAACTAAAACCTTATTTCGCTACTAATATGATCGGTTACGGTTCATTCTATTATCTTGATTCAAAAAAGCAAAAAAAGGATTGGCCCATCATTTCCCTGGCAAATCAAAAGAATTATATCACTATTTACGTCTGTGCGCATATTGATGATAAGGCTGCAGTTGAAAAGTATAAAAGTGAGCTTGGTAAACTTACGAAGGGTATTAGTTGCATACGCTTTAAGGAAATTGAAGAAATAAATCTTGACACGCTTAAAATAGTATTAAAGTTAGCTGAAAAAAAACCGGGAGTTGCAGGTGCAAGGTTAGTAGATAAATAGTTTATCCTACGATTGGTGGTACAGTTTTTATTTATTAAGTTTTATCTAAAAATAAAACCATGAACAATCAAAAACAATTTGGCGTTTGGATGGATAACCATTATGCTACAGTAATAGGTAGTGCAAATGCAGATGATGGACCTTTAACAGTACTTGCACATATAAAAGGGGAAATTATTTCCCCAAATTCCAATGAAAAGAATGCCAACAACCATGAGAAATCTGTGCAACTAAAGTTTTTTAAAGAAGTAGCATCTCATTTGGTTAATGCTACCCATATTCACATTACAGGAACAGGGCAGGCACAAGAGCAATTTATTCATTTCCTTGCTGATACCCCTCAATTCAAAAATAGCAAAACAGCAGATTCTACTTCCAATAAAATGAGCGATGAGAAACTCATTGAGTTTATTACTGCTAAATTCTGATAAAATCAATAGGCGACAGCAATATAGAACAGCATTGCTGTCGCTTATATTTTTTCTTATTTGTGAGCAATAGATGAAATCACTTTCGCTGATATATCTAATTTCTTTTAACATTCATCGCAATTATATGCTCATCTTTTTTATAGATCACCTTACCTATAATAAAAAAGGTTGACTATTATAGTCAACCTCATCTAAGTTTTTCATTTTTTATTATTTCCGCTTCAAATAAAATCCTAACCATAATCCACACAAGCCCCAAGACACAAAAGCATCTATCAATTCTCCTTGAACTACTGCCCAAGGTATCTGCATCCATACATGTTGGTTGTACAATATATACATAAACGAGAAAAATCCTGCACCAATACATTTAAAAAAAACAGTACCAAATGACCCAGGCTTGATACCCATAATGCCTATAAGCACTAGCACACACAAAAACGCAGCTCCAAAACTTCGGATAATGTTGGAGACCATATCATTTTTCATAGCAGGGTGATAAACTACTTGTGCCCAAGGCTTGCCTTCCATATCTTTCATCCATTTTTCCTTTTCTTCTTGTGGTGCATTTAAATCATGAATGGGTACCATGTATTGCCCTTCTTCTTTAAAAAAGCCTGACATTGCTGCGATTACACTATCCTGGTCAATCACTTGTTTATAACCTGCATCGTGGTGATGCATAAACATATGGGAAGTGGATTGCCAACCAAAAACGAGAATGGCACCTACAAGGGAGCCTATTAATGCTTTTTTCATATGGGGGGTATTTTGACTACAAAATAAATGTAAGTCCATTCATGTCCAAACTTTGTGGTTAACTTTTGCACAAAGGTTCAACAATTTTAAGTCTATCCACATTTTCTAACAATCTAGCGCTAAACGCATGTCTGTTTTTGTCTCATCAGCATATTCTAGTAATTTGCCAACAAAACTCATCCGATGTTTGATAATTATCAATATACATGTGTTGAAAGATTTATGCGCTACGTTCAAGTAGATACCCAAAGTGATCCCCAAAGCAGTTCGCAACCCAGTACCGAAAAGCAAAAGAATTTAAGTAAAATTTTAGTGCAAGAATTATTGGATATCGGCATTTCAGATGCCCATTTGGATGAGTTTGGCTACGTCTTTGGTACCATTCCGTCAAATACAGATAAAAAAGTGCCGGTGATCTGTTTTTGCAGTCATGTAGATACTGCACCCGATTGCAGCGGAACCAATGTAAAAGCTATCCTTCATGAAAACTATGATGGGAAGGACATTGCGCTGCCCAATGACAATACTCAAGTGCTGAATATAGAAGAATTTACTTACCTCAAAGAGCACATTGGTAACAGTATTATAACTGCAAGTGGCGATACGCTGTTGGGCGCAGATGATAAAGCTGGTGTTTCAGAAATAATGGACATGGCTAATTTTCTAATGACTCACCCAACTGTAAAACATGGAACAATCAAAGTACTATTTACGCCTGATGAGGAAGTAGGAAGAGGCGTTGTTAAACTTGATATGAAAAAACTGGGAGCCGATTTTGGATATACGCTAGACGGTGGCGAATTGGGGACTTTGGAAGATGAAACTTTTAGTGCAGACTCGGTAGTATTAACGGTGCATGGCGTAAGTGCCCACCCTGGATATGCAAAAGGATATTTGGTAAATGCTTTAAAGATAGCCGGTGAAATATTGGCAGCTTTGCCTAAGGATGAATTTTCGCCAGAAACAACAGAAAATAAGGAAGGTTTTGTACATCCGGTAAGATTTGAAGGGTTGGCTGAAAAGGCCATTATTGAGTTTATTGTTCGTGATTTTACAAGAGAAGGACTACAAGCCAATGCAGACCGTTTGAAGAAGATAGCAGAAGGGGTTATGGTAAATCATCCTAAAGCAAGGATGGAGTATAAGCTGACCGAACAGTATCGCAATATGAAAGAAATGCTTGACCAATATCCTCAGGTAGCAACTTTTGCAGAAGAAGCATATAAAAGAACTGGTTTAGCAGTAGTCAAACAAAGCATTAGAGGTGGTACAGATGGTAGCAGGCTTAGTTTTATGGGATTGCCTTGCCCTAATCTTTTTACAGGTATGCAGGGCATACACAGCAAGAAAGAATGGATTGGTGTTAGGGACATGAAAAAAGCGGTAGAAGTGTTAGTGAATTTGGTAGGTGTTTGGGAAGAGAAGGGGTGAAAAAAAATCATTGCATAATCAAATAAAATAATAGTTTTATAAGTATTAAAGAATTTATTAGGGATAATAAATTACGAATTTTTTATTCAAAATTAAGGTCAAGTTTTTTTTCTGCAATTACGTATAGTATCCAAAATATAATTATTTTTATATCATAATTCTAAGTCATGAATAAAATATTACTATCGTATTGTCTTTGTTTCTTTTTTTATAATGCGGGTTTGAGCCAAACAGTTCAGAAGTATGGACCTGTATTGCATTATGCATATACATGGAATAGATTTGACGAGATAATGAACAATACGGCACCAACCGGATTTGACGCATCTAGTGCTACTCTGTTGATTAATGGAGAAAATGGGCAAGGATATGCTACCTTGATATTGGATATTGGAGATCATGGTGGTAGAAACCAAGGAATCAATCCTTTTAGGTTTATTGTGTTTCAATTAGACTCGGCTACTAATCAAGCAACATACAGATCAATAGAAGTAAAAGATCCCCAAGGGAGTGTTATGACAAGTTCTTTAGGAAGAACAGACGGAAAAGCTGTTTGGGGAAGAGATGGCAAATTGTATATTCTAACTTACGGCTCTGGAAAATATTTAGTTGAGTTTAACCAGAACAATTATACAGCCACTGCCTATCCGGTACCAGCAGGGCTTGACGAACTCTTTATGGCAACAGCGGGACCACTTCCCGATTCAACCAACACAAAAACCATTATTTATGGAGGCACTTTCAATTCATCTCAGGTTTGGTGGTTCGATCCTACTGTTCCCAATCCTAAAATAGAATTCATTCAATTTGAATTGGATGGCATGCAGAATTATGTACATGGTGTGATAGGAAAAGGAGACTGGTTATATGCAAGATTGATCAATAGAAGTCTGGCAGCTAATGCCTATAGAAGTGCCTGGGCTGTAAATATAAAAACCAAAACGAAATACCTTATTTTCCATTCTACAAAAGCCAATTTTGAACTAAAAGGTTTTAAGGACAATCAAAGAGCCAATCAGTACAACATTTTTCTGGTTTTAAATGGAAAATCTCCAGGTACTATTTATCCAACTCCAACTGCTATTCCAATGGGTAATTTACCTCCCGCTGGTGTAGGTATTAATTGTCCTTGTTACAATATAGACCCCAAAGGGGTTTATTGGAAGTTTCCATCAAATATCCGGAATACCTACTTTAAAGCGCCTTATTACAGTGCAAGCGAATTGACTGGTTATAATCCTGAATATACAATTAATCAGTACAATGAAAATTACGCATGGGACAAAGCCACTCACCAACCTTTTATTAATCCCCCATCGGTAGGTGGAAATTTTATTTGTGATCCAAATCTAAACAATGGCAAATTCTTTAACTTTCCCTGGGGATTGAGAAGCAAGTTTTCTAACCTGCCGACTAGTGCCTACAACTATAACTTCCGATTAACTGGAGAAAAGGCAGATTTTAAAAATGCAATTGAAGATGGTAACCACTTATGGTTAGGATGGGATAGCTACGATCCAATGATCATTAATTCCAACAAACCAAAGACTAGTTGGGATGGAAATAATACACTTTATTTTCAATTCCCAGGAAAGGCACTGCAATCAAAGCAGGTAGGATTTTTCACAGTTACAGGCAATGCCAATGATTTAAAGGATTATGATGCAAATCTTATGGGGCTTTCCATGACTGCCTCTTCAGGCGACGGTTGGGTAAATGGTGCTTCAACGCTTGTAAAGGGAGAGAAGAAAGAAGGCTACGGAATAATGAAAGGTGTAGCAACTAATTCGACTAATCCATTAGGATATTCACACGCCTTACTCGGAAGGAATAATGTAGATGCAGATGATATTATTGCAATGGGACCGGTTTTTAATGGCAATAGGTTGGGTACCCATATGTTTTCAGGATATCCTGGCTCGATCCAAATTTATACTTTAGACACTAATGGTTGTACTGGTACACCAACAAGCAGCCTTATTTGCAGGCCACGCAATGTTTCAAAAATGTATCCGCTAGAGATCATTTTGCCTGATGGAAATACGCAGTATGGTCCTGAAACATCTGTTGGAGCAAGAGTATATTCTCCTGATAACTATCTGCCAAATACCAATAATATTATAAATTACAAAATTGTATCTGTAGGAGCCGCAGGAAGGGCAAGGCAAGGGCTATATAGTGCTATTGGTATTCATAATTTCCAGTACAATGAGTCAACCGGGACTGTAATACCGATTACCAAACCATATAAGATTATTGATAGGCTGAATTATAGTTATATGGATAGCCTTACACCTATATCTATGACAAACGAAGCAACTAGTTTGAGTTGCATTATTCAACCAAAAACACTAGGCCTTATAAATGCACCATATAATGAAGCCAAAGGTTATTATAAACCATCTAATTCAACATGTCGGTCTGCCTATTTAAGATTGCTAATATCTACTAGGTCAATTATTGGTTCAATCAAAAAGAACCAAATATGGATATACAATCCAAATACCGATCTAATTTCTGCAGCTATGGACATTCCTGATCCGGATTTGAATCTAATGCCTATTGAATACCTTAAAACGGTAGGTGATTTCTATATGGGCAAAACAACTGGGTGCGATGCAAGTGGTAAATGCGTCCGGATCATTTTTTTATTCAAAGTGAATAACAATGCAATTGTACCAGGAAGTATTGTAAAGTTTACAGACCCTACTATATCTAATATTACAAATTTTACGGTGACTGATAATGTTGATGATTTCAGGTTTGATGGTAAGATTCATAAAGTGTTTTTGTCTTACAGAGATCAAGTAAATAAGGTGAGAATTGCATCTTTTGACATTATTGCTTCAAATAATCGGAATAAAATCTCATTTAGTTCAATGACAAATTATATCTACAATGACAATGATGAAATTGTTGATTTCGCATATGTTCCAAAACAAGGGGTATCCGTTACAGATCTTTTAATGGTGGGTGGCAAAAATCTTTATGTTCTGAAGAACGTAGTACCTATCAAAGATTATTATGCACCACCTTCCATTGTAGGAAGTGATGTTGTTTTGACTAAAAGTGAGGCGGATGTTTTTCCAAATCCATTTCAGAATCAGATAACGATCAATACATCTTCCCTTTCCATTGCCAATTATACTTTGAAGTTGATTGATAATACCGGAAAGGAGTTGTTTACAAGAAAGATTGCTGTAGATTTTAAACACTCGGCTTATAAGATGAATATACCTACATCTTTATGTAAAGGATTATACTTGTTACAAATTGTAGGAAAAGAAAATTCAAAAACGATTAAATTGGTAAAGGAATAATGCATTAATTCACCCTTTTTATTAAATGGTACAATTTATTTTGTGCCATTTTTTATTTCAATGAAAAGCGTTCTTTTATTATTTTTTGATTTTGAGAAAAGTAAACCCAGGTATAGCCAATCGCATAACACATGTCAATTGGAAATTTTACCTTTTTTATGCTGCCATTTTGGGTTATATAATAGGCATACATTAGGATTTACAAATTCGATGAACACAACAAATAGCCACCTCGACTATAAAACTGATATAAAGACTAAATTGATATAACTTAGCTTTATGATTGCAACTACTAGCCTTTGGGAGCAGGAAAGCTTTTTTGCACCATCGGATGTTATAATTGTGGGAAGTGGATTGTTGGGTTTGTGGACTTCCTTAGAAATAAAATTAAGAAAACCATCTACATTAATTACAATAATTGATAGGGGAGTAATTCCCCTTGGAGCATCAACCCGCAATGCTGGTTTCGCTTGTTTTGGTAGCCCAGGTGAAATGATCAGTGATGCAAAAACGATGGGTGAAGAACAGATGTGGCAGTTGGTAGAGATGCGATACCGAGGAATACAAAAAATCAGGAAGTATTTTGGAGATACAGAAATTGGCTTTGATGCCATAGGAGGATATGAATGTTTTAATGCTACTTCTATTGAATTGGAAGAAATAAAAGATCGTTTAAGCTGGATAAATAGCGAAATGGAAGTTTTTACAGGGGTAAGTAACACATTCAATTGGTGTAGCAATAAAATGAATGGATTCGGTCTGCACGGTTTTGATGCCATGATTGAAAACCAATTGGAGGGGGGTATTCATAGCGGTAAATTGGTTTTGGGGTTGATCAAGAAGTTGCAAGCTTTGGGGGTAACAATATTGCAGGGCATCGATGTTCTAGGTTGGACCAAAGGGAATTCGAGCATTGAAGTTCAAGCATCTACCGTGTCCTTACAAACTCAACAACTTATTATTTGTACAAATGGGATGCTATCAGCAATTGCCAATGATTTGTACATAGAACCTGCAAGAGGGCAAGTTTTAGTAACTTCTCCAATTAATCAATTATTACTTAAGGGCACATTTCATTTTGATGAAGGATATTATTATTTCAGAAATGTTGGCAACAGGGTATTGATTGGCGGGGCTCGAAACATGGACAAGGAGAAAGAAACGTCCAATGAATTTTTATTGAACGATAATATCCAGCAGGAACTTGAACAATTTTTAAAAAGGCATATCCTCCAAAATGTTTCATACACAATAACGCACAGATGGAGCGGTATAATGGGTTTTACTAGTAACAAACTCCCGTTAGTTAAAAAATTAGAAGAGGATGTTTATGCGGCTATTTGCTGCAATGGAATGGGAGTAGCCCTTTCTCCAATCATAGCGGAAGAAATATTTAAAGTTGTCTTTTCTTGACCAAGCTGTCTAATCCATTAACCAGAATTTAAGCAAAACCCATACTTTTCAGGTAAAACAGCAAAATAAAGCTCGTACTTTTGTACAAATTGCTTTATGAAACTAAGTTTTACAATTGTTATTTTTCTTTTTGCTTCTTCATTACTTGCTCAACCTCCGGCCGGCTATTACAATAGTACAACCGGACTTACATGTGCTGATTTGAAAACCACTTTAAAGACGATTATTACCAATGGTTTTAATCAACAATCCTATGGTGACTTGTGGTCAAGATATGAGACAACTGATGTAAAACCCAGAGAGGTTGGCACGGGCTCTTCAGTAGTCATTTGGGATATCTATTCTGAAAAACCTGGCCCTGCTAATGATCCGTATAATTTTACTCCTGGAACTGGAACTGGTGGTCAGCAAGACCAAGGGCAAGGAGGAAATGTAGAAGGGGAATGGTACAACCGTGAACATACTGTTCCTTTGAGTTGGTTTGGTGGGAGTACCTCTGGACCTGGAGCTGATTATTTACATATTTTTCCGGTTGATAAGGCCGTAAACGGTAAGCGTGCAAGCTGGCCATACGGCGAAGTGGGGACTGCTTCATTTACCAGTATGAATGGAAGCAAATTAGGAAACTCTTCGATTGCAGGAGTATCAGGAACTGTTTTCGAACCAATTGATTCTTTTAAAGGGGACGTGGCTCGGGCATTCTTATATTTTGTAACCCGCTATGAAGATAATATGCCGACCTATGGCAATAATACGGAGGCATTACAAGCATTTGAACCGAATAAATACCCCAGTGTTGATGTGCCATTTCTTCAAATGATGCTCAATTGGCACCTATTAGACCCTGTAAGTAATAAAGAACAACTTCGCAACAATGGAGCTTATAGTTTTCAGAAAAATAGAAACCCATATGTTGATCGCCCCGAGTTTGTAAATTTGGTTTGGAACGCACTATGTCCAGGCCTGAGTACTTTACCAGTAGATATTGTTTCTTTCAAAGGTAAATTAATTGGAGAAAATATTTACCTTGATTGGGTTGTAAAGAATGAGCAAAATTTGGGTAGATATGAAATAGAGCGGAGTTTTAATGGAGCATCATTTGAAACCATTGGTCAGGTAAATGCTTCAAAATTAGAGCACTATACTTTTAGAGATGATGCTACACAGAATAGGGGACGGCAAGTCTATTATCGCCTTAGAAAAATAGATAAAGATGGAAAGTATAAATATAGCCAGGTATTGGTCTTACATATTCCTTTCAACACAAGGTTTACTATCTATCCTAATCCTGCCACTACAAAGATTCAATTGCAAATAAACAGAGATGTTGTTGGTAAAATAGTGATTGAAATAGCTGATTTGTCAGGCAAAGTATTGATTAGAAAGATTACTGAAGTTGAAGGCGCAACTATATCTATTGCTACTAATAAGTTAGCCGCCGGCACTTATATTGTGAAAATGCTTTACAATGATGAGCAATACATTCAAAAGGTAGT
>JANMZN010000484.1:0-5413 GCA_031383285.1 Segetibacter sp. | reverse complement strand
TTTAGGAGTTGATAATTACAAGTTTTCACATTACTTTGCTTCAAATTGCTTTTGCTATGAATTTTGAACTTTCTGAAGAGCACCTGATGATTAAACAGGCCGCTAGAGACTTTGCTGTAAACGAATGACTTGCTGGTGTAATAGATCGGGATGAGCATCAAAAATTTCCAAGAGAACAAGTAATGAAATTGGCCGAATTGGGCTTTATGGGAATGATGGTGAGCCCGGAATATGGCGGTGGTGGTATGGATACAATTAGCTACGTGCTGGCCATGGAAGAGATCAGCAAAATAGACGCTAGTGTTAGCGTAGTAATGAGTGTAAACAATAGTTTGGTTTGTTGGGGACTCGAAACTTTTGGAAATGAAGAACAGAAGCGGAAGTATTTAACCCCGTTGGCACAAGGATTAAAGGATGGTGAATTATATTCTGGGGCTTTTTTGCTAAGTGAGCCCGAGGCTGGTAGTGATGCTACTTCTCAGCAAACTACTGCTGAAGATATGGGAGATTATTATTTACTGAATGGTACTAAAAACTGGATTACCAATGGTTCGTCCGGTTCTGTTTATTTGGTAATGGCACAGACGCATCCTGAAAAGGGTAGCCGTGGAATCAATTGTTTAATAGTTGAAAAAAACTGGCCTGGTGTAACTGTTTCAGCAAAGGAAAATAAACTGGGCATTCGTGGAAGTGATACACACTCCATCATGTTCAATGATGTAAAAGTTCCCAAAGAGAACAGAATAGGAGAGGATGGTTTTGGGTTTAAATTCGCTATGAAGACATTAGCAGGTGGCAGGATTGGTATCGCTGCTCAGGCTTTAGGAATTGCATCGGGAGCTTTTGAGTTGGCCGTAAAATATGCTAAGGAGCGAAAGGCTTTTGGTAAAGAGATCATGCACCACCAGGCTATTCAATTTAAGCTTGCAGATATGGCTACGAAGGTAGAAGCTGCCCGTTTACTTTGCTTAAAAGCAGCATGGGATAAAGACAATCAAAAGGATTATGCATTAAGTTCTTCAATGGCCAAAGTATTTAGCAGCGAAACGGCTATGTGGACTGCTATAGAGGCTGTACAGGTGCATGGAGGGTATGGTTTTGTAAAAGAATATCACGTAGAGCGATTGATGAGAGACGCAAAAATTACCCAGATATACGAAGGAACTAGCGAGGTGCAGCGAATTGTAATTGGTAGGGCTATCCTTCAATAACTCACCTATTCAATATATTTTTAAACCTTCTTTAGTGCTTTTTAAAGAAGGTTTTTTGTTTTATTATTTTAATAATTGCTTCGTTTGATATTGAAATAGTTTGCCAGCCACTGAAAGGCAATAAAACCGAATAGAAATACTACACTAAAGAGGTTAAAAAGATTGCCGCTATTGAATGATTGAATAATGGCTAATAAGCCTACGACAGACAACGAAATCGTATAAATTACCAATGTCTTTTTTTGTTTTTCTCTTGAAAACATTGATCCGAGAGGGATCATCATTGCAAAGCCGAAAGCTGCAATAGATAAGCAAGCTATATTGCCCATTATGAAATAAAGTAGGAAGCCAATGATGCAAATGATTACACTCAATCCTACAAAATTTGAACTCAATTTTTCTTCTTTATCCAATAGGTATTTGCCATAAGGATTTAGTCTTAAAAACAAATTGCTGATAGGAGTGAAAATCCATGTGGAAAATGCAACAATAGCCAAAATGACCAATAATGGGGTAAGAAAAGGTTGAAGTGCTTCATTGGTTTTTGCTATCTGGTTGATTACTCTGGAAACTACATAAAATCCAATGACGACACCCCATTGATATTTGGCTGTAAGGTTATTCATCCAAAAAGAATACTGAAGAAACAAACGGTAAAACAGATACCGGGCTTTTAGGGCTTCGGCCATGCCGGCCTGGGCATTTGCCATGTTGGGATTAAGTTTTAGCGCTTCTTTAAAATGTTCCAAGGCTTTTTTATGATTGCCTTTTTCCAATAGTCCCCAACCATAATTGGAATGAGTATATGCATTGTTAGGGTCGTGCCCCAAAGCACCTTCTATAGTAGTGAATGCCTCTTCTTTTCTGCCAAGTTTTATGAGGGAAGTACTTCTGATATTAAGCCCAAGCAAATTATCCGGCTGTAAACTTAGAGACTGATCTGCTAATGCTAAAGCTGTGTCAAATTGTTTTCTGGTAAGTTTAATCGAAGCCCATAATGCATAATAATCTGCATCTTCCGGATTTAGTTGAATGGCATGTTGAATATTCGTTTCAGCATCATCATAGCGGTCCTCATGAATAGCAATTCGGGATTTGATATAATAGAGATAATCAGTATCAGGACTAAGACCAATAGCACCATTAATCAGGTTTTCTGCATCATCATATTTATCTTGATGTAGTTTCACTTCAGACAGCATGGCCAATACATGTACATTATTAGGCTCCTCGGATAGGAGACCTTTTAATAGTTGGTCGGCTTCGTTAAACCTGTTTTGCCTTATAAGTATTTCAGCACGATTGATTATATTTTCGGGCATTGCTACTTCTTTATTTTCAGGTGTGTTAATATGTCATCATACAACCCGGAGTCATTGGCAAACAAGGCAAAGTTTTTGGCAGTAGTAAACCATTCAGCAGTACTGGCTTTGTGCTTTTTGCAAGCATTCAGAATGTCTTTGGTTGCTATAGGTTTCGGAATGCCATCTTCAAATGAAGCTTCGAGTTTTTCTTCAATAGCAATATCAATCAAAGCTTCAATATCGGCACCCGAATAATGCTCTGTTTTAGAAGCCAATGCTTTATAATCGATATTCTCAATTGGTTTGTCTTTCAACTTTAATTTAAAAATAGATTCTCTTGCTTCTGCATCTGGCGGAGGAATGAAAATGATCCGATCGAACCTTCCCGGCCTTCTAAATGCAGAATCGAGATGCCAGGGAGTATTGGTTGCGCCAAGTATTAATACCCCTTCATTATTGCCATCAAAACCATCCAGCTCCTGTAAAAACTGGTTGATCAATTGTTTGCCGCTCGACTGTTTCATATCTGTTCTGCTGGCACCCAAAGCATCTATTTCATCAAAGAATAAAACACAGGGCGTATTTTCTCTGGCGACTTCAAATATGTTGTGAAGATTTTTCTCACTATTGCCAATCCACATATCCAGAATGTCATTCAGACCTACACTAATAAATCGGGCATTTACCTGACCGGCAGTAGCTTTTGCAATGAAAGTTTTACCGCATCCCGGAGGTCCATATAGAAGAATGCCACCGCCTGTTTTCTTGCCATAAGCTTTGTAAAGTTCAGGATGCTGTAATGGTTTAATAATTTTAAGTTCAATCTCTTTTTTAATGTTAGCCATTCCACCTACATCTTCAAAGGTGATATCAGATTGCTGAACAAATGGTGACATAAAATCTTCCTCGTTTAAGAAGTCTTCAAAACTCGATGAACCAAGCCGCAGTTCATTGTCCAATTCTTCATCTCTGAACCCTGGATTTTGCGATAATGCCAATGCATAAACTTCCTTAGCTTTTTCTAACGACTTCTCTTTTATAAGTGCTTTAGCATATAGAATGAGCGTGTCAAAATCATTGTTTTCATTATGAATGAGCGTTTCCAATATGACATTGCATTTAGAATATTCTCCTTTCAGGTAAAAAACATTGGCTAAGCCTGTTTTTGATTCAGCATCATCGGTAAGCGTGATGAGTTCTGAAAATTCTTTTTCTGCTTCGTCCAACCTTTCAGCATGCACCAATATATTAGCTAAATGTAGTTTTAACGGAATGTTATTCGGCGAAACTTTTAATGCTTCCCTTAGGCTTTCAATAGAATTATTGTCCATTTCTAAATAGAATGTGATTTTATTTCAAAAATGTGAAACAAATTAAAGCGTCTAAAGTATGTAATTTAAATAGGTTTCACTACCTGTAACAGATCATTTTAGAATAATAATTATGATTAGCTAAAACAATTGGTAATTTGTATCTCATTTTCGATCACTTTAAAAACCTTTCTTTATGAACATCAAGCATATTCTTTTTGCGTTGGTTTTCTTGTTCGTACATTCAAAAGGCCCCTTGGCACAGGGAATTTCATCCCCAAGAACGCCAAGTCCTGCTGCTACCGTATCGCAGACTATAGGTATTTCTACTGTTACCGTCAAGTATTCAAGACCTGCAGTTAGAGGTCGGGAGGTTTGGGGATCACTTGTACCATATGGTTGGAACAAGCAAAATTTTGGCAATGGCAATGAAGCACCATGGAGAGCCGGAGCAAATGAAAATACTGTGATAGAATTATCTCATGCTGCCCAAATAGAAGGTAAGTTGGTTCCTGCGGGTTCCTATAGCTTATTCTTTATAGTAAATAATGACAATACCGGAGAATTGATTCTTTCAAAAGATTTTCGTTCGTGGGGGAGTTTCTTTTATGAGCCTAAGAATGATATGATGCGGGCTAAAATTAAGTTGCGCACCATTCCAAACGAAGAAATGCTTACCTACGAATTTGGAAACCTTTCTAAAAATGCTGCCGAGTTGTACTTAAACTGGGAAAAAAAGCAATTTCCGGTGAGAATTGAGTTTGATGTAGATCAGATAGTGATGGACAATGCTACTGAAGAATTAAAAGGACCATTGGGATTTGATTGGCAGGGATATTTGAGTGCTGTAAATTATGCAATGGAAAACAAAACACATTATGAGCAAGCATTAGGGTGGATAGATCAGGCAATTGCACAAAACAAAACGTACACAACTTTACGAACCAAAGCCGGGTTGTTGAGAAGATTGAATAGAAATGCAGAAGCAGAATCATTGATGAACGAAGCGTTGCCAATTGCTACCGAAAATGAAATGAATTCTTACGGATACCAATTGCTTAATCAAAAGGAGTTTGATAAGGCTATTGAAGTATTTAAATTGAATACGGTCAGCCATCCAAGCAGTGCTAATGCTTTTGATAGCCTGGGAGAAGCTTATTTTACCAAAGGAGATAAGAAGAATGCAATTGCAAACTTTAAAAAATCACTCAGTTTAAATCCCACGGACGGAACGAAGGCAAACTCTGAAAAATTCTTAAAACAGTTGGGGGCTTTGTAATTGTGGAGTTGGCTGCTAATAATTGTAATATCAGATGGTAAGTAAACTTTTAAAATAATTCCTTATTTAAAAATAACGGTACCTAAAAGGCTGGTTATTTTTTGTTCTTCCTGTTTCAATATTTTATGGATGCCAATCAGCTTCATTTGTTCTTCAAACGAAGTAGCTTTTTCAATATCCCGTTGGTTTTCGTCAAACATTTTTTTAAGCTTCCTTAGCTTGAAATAATTGAGGCTCATTGTGACATCCTGCCGGCTAATGTCCCGGTTATTGATATGCATGCCTTCCATTATTTTGTCCCAGTTGGGG
>JANMZN010000043.1:0-18820 GCA_031383285.1 Segetibacter sp. | reverse complement strand
GAACATGATGGAGTGTGTATCACTTCCACGAATGCCCAGTTTATTTTCCTTTGCTGAAACAGTTACACCAGGCCAGTTTTTTTCAACTATTAAACAATTGATTCCACGGCTACCCTGTTCAGGATGCGTCTGTGCCATTACCAAATAAACAGAACCGGACGAACCATTGGTAATCCAGTTTTTATAACCATTCAGTAAATAATAATCTCCCATATCTTCAGCAGTAGTTTGCTGAGAAGTAGCATCACTACCAGCCTCGGGCTCACTTAGCAAAAAAGCCCCTGAATACAATTCACCGTCCTTTAATCCCTGAGCCAATGGTGTTAAATATTTTCGCTTCTGTTCTTCATTTCCAAAAGTTTCGAGTCCCCAGCAAACCAGACTATTGTTTACACTCATTACAACGCTTACACTTGCGTCAATTTTGCTGATCTCTTCCATGGCTAACACATAGCTAATTGTATCCATGCCGCCACCGCCATATTCCGGGCTTACCATCATTCCCATAAAGCCCAATTCGGCCAATTTCATTACTTGTTCTCTTGGAAATTTTTGATGCTCATCCCGATCTATTACACCAGCAAGGCATTCGTTTACAGCAAAGTCTCTAGCGGCCTGTTTAATCATCAGGTGCTCTTCAGAAAGTTCAAAATTCATAGCAAAAGCAATTTGAAGCAAAGTAATGTGAAAACTTGTAATTATCAACTCCTAAATGTCAAATTGTATTTTAGGTATGGCAAGAATTACAAACTGCGATGTTATCCAAGCCTTATTAATGAAAGCGCCCTTCAATCGGTGTATTGATTTTTTTTCTGTTTTTGTCGTAAAGCTGGACGAATGAACCGTCAATAAATTTAATAATAGCATGATTGACCGACCTCTTATTGAGGGAAGTTGAAAAAATCATCTGTTAAACGTTCAAATTTACTTTCTGCCAAACTGACACTTTGCACATTTTCTATTACTTTTGCCTACTAATTTTTCGCTAGAATGGAAATCCTTGATTTATCTGAGAAAGTGCATGATGAAAAGCGTCAGGGTGAAGCCTTTGCCGCCTTTACAAATGAACCCAACCTTTTCCAAAAAAAGTTCTACATAGAGAGCTATGGCTGCGCAATGAACTTCAGCGATAGCGAAATTGTTGCTTCCATTCTTCAAAATGAAGGATATGGTGCAACCAATATTTTTAACGAAGCTGACTTGATATTGGTAAATACGTGCTCCATCAGGGAAAAAGCTGAATTGACCATTCGCAAAAGACTGACCGAATTCAGAAAAGCCAAACAAGCCAAACCCGGCATGTTGGTGGGTATTCTTGGTTGCATGGCGGAAAGATTAAAAGGAAAATTGCTGGAAGAAGAAAAACTGGTTGATCTGGTAGTTGGACCTGATGCTTACCGTTCCCTTCCGGGCATGATAATAGAAGCTGAAGGAGGGCAAAAAGGTGTAAATGTATTGCTCAGCAGAGAAGAAACCTATGGAGATATATCCCCTATCCGGCTAAATAGTAATGGGGTTAGTTCTTTTGTCAGCATTATGAGAGGCTGTAACAATATGTGCAGCTTTTGTGTGGTTCCTTTTACGAGAGGGCGTGAACGCAGCAGGGATGCATTCAGCATTGTAAACGAATGCAAGGACCTATTTGATAGAGGCTTCAGAGAAGTAACGCTGTTAGGACAAAATGTTGATAGTTACAATTGGATGGATGAACAAAATGACAGAATGGTCACATTTGCCAAATTGTTGGAAATGGTGGCGTTGGTTCATCCGTTATTAAGAGTAAGATTTAGTACATCGCACCCAAAAGACATAACCGACGAAGTATTGTTCACAATGGTCAAGTATGATAATATCTGCAATTACATTCACTTGCCAGTTCAAAGTGGAAGTACTCGTATCCTACAACTTATGAATCGTACCTACACCAGAGAATGGTATATGGCAAAATTGGATCGTATAAAGGAAATAATACCCGATTGTGGAATAACCTCAGATATTATTTCAGGATTTTGTACAGAAACTGAAGAAGACCACCAGGATACTTTGTCTATAATGGAATATGGAAAGTTTGATTTGAGCTATATGTACTTTTATAGCGAAAGACCGGGAACACTTGCAGCAAAAAGATTTGAAGATGATGTACCGTTGGAAACAAAAAAGCGCAGACTTCACGAGATTGTGAAGTTTCAGAACAAGCTTTCTCAAATAAGCAATGCTGATGATCTTGGTAAAACTTTTACTGTATTAATAGAAGGAAACTCAAAGAAAAGTGAAGATGATTGGTCAGGAAGAAGTAGTCAGAATAAAATGGTCGTTTTTCCTAAAGGGAATTATGGTAACAAAAAGGGAGATTATGTTGATGTTTTAATTTCCAGAGTTACCGGCGCTACTTTAATTGGCGAAATAGTAGAAAAAATATATTAACGGCTTTAATCACTTTGCTAAAAAAGCAATGAAGAGGTTTGACATTAAAAGTAAAAAATGGACTTACAATCAATAAAAAACAGGTTTGGAATAATAGGTAACAGCCCGGCATTGAATCATGCACTCAATGTAGCAGTTCAGGTATCTGCTACAGATTTAAGTGTATTGATTGTGGGAGAAAGCGGTGTAGGAAAAGAAGTATTTTCTCATATCATTCATGCACTTTCCAGCAGAAAACACAACCCATTTATTGCAGTAAACTGCGGTGCAATACCAGAAGGAACAATAGACTCAGAATTATTTGGACATGAAAAAGGGTCATTTACTGGAGCCGCAGATAGCCGCAAAGGTTATTTTGAAACGGTCAATAGCGGTACTATTTTTTTGGACGAAATTGGAGAAATGCCCATTGGCACCCAGGCAAGGTTGCTGAGAGTATTGGAAACCGGTGAATTTATTCGTGTTGGTTCTTCTAAAGTTCAGAAGACTGATGTAAGGATAATAGCAGCCACCAATAAAGATCTGTTGGAGTATACGCATACCGGAAAATTCAGAGAAGACCTTTACTACCGTCTAAGCACTGTACCAATTCGAGTTCCGTCATTGAGAGATAGACCCGAAGATATCCAATTGCTATTCAGGAAGTTTGTGGTTGACTTTGCTGAAAAATATAAAACAACACCAGTACAGCTTGATGAGGAAGCAAGAAATATGTTGGTTCGTTATCCGTGGAAAGGAAACATTAGGGAACTAAAGAATATTGGAGAACAAATCTCATTACTAAGTGCAGATAGAAATGTTTCCTCTACGCAATTGCGTCAGTTTTTGCCCGAAGTTAACAATATGAATCGTTTACCAATACTAGCAAGTCAATCTGCTAATAATGGATCAACTGGACATGAATTTGCAAATGAACGGGAGATATTGTACAAGTTGTTTTTTGATATGAAAAGGGATGTAACAGAGCTAAAGAAAATGTTTCTTGATCTGGTTCAAAACCCATCTTCTGCCAGTTCTGCCGTTGCCTATGCAAGGGACACTTTAATGCATGATTATCCGGAAACCAACTTGCACCAGGCTCCTTCACCACAATTACAGCAAGGAGTTTACAATGCTCCTCAGCCGGTCTTGGTTAATGATATTCACCATCATGAAGAAGTTGAGGAGTCGCTTAACATTATGGATAAAGAAAAAGAACTCATCATTAAATCATTAAAAAAACACAAAGGAAAGAGAAAGGATGCGGCCAGCGAATTGGGCATCAGCGAGAGAACTTTATATAGAAAACTAAAGGAGTATGACATTGATGATTAATAATAAAATAGCCAATCAAACAGTTATTGTCAAGCTTTTCACTTCTCATTGAATAATAAATCCTGAACTTGAAAAAAACAAAATGAAGTTTATCCAGTTGATCATTTTATTGACCCTTACTACTTCTTGCGGGGTGTATTCATTTAAAGATGTGAGTATTCCACCCGAGGTAAAAACAGTCAAAATTGGCTTTTTCGAAAACAAAGCTTCCTATATCAATCCGCAATTAGCCCCATTACTTACAGACCGGCTTCAACTTAAAATTACCAATCAAACAAGGCTTACAAGAACCAATAGCGATGATGCCCATTATCAGATTAGTGGTTACATATCTCAAGATAATATTTCAACTGCAGGTATTACCAACCAGCAGTCATCCATTAACCGGCTTACCATTGGCGTTCACCTTTTGTTTAGGAACACATTGACAGGAAAATCAAATGAATATGATGTTAGCAGAAACTTTGACTTCAACGCAAACCTCTCTCGCCAGCAGGCTGAAGCGCTATTAAAGGAGGAGATTTTGAAAAATGTAACAGATGAAATTTTCAACAGGATTTTTTCTAATTGGTAGGTAATTGTACTTTCACCTTATGAATAAGTCGGCAACCAAAATTCTACAAAAACATACGGGCTTCGATAATATTGATTCAATAACTATTGATTATCTAAAAAAAAGCTGCTCAGACAATCCTTATTTTCCAATATTTCAGTTGTTTTTAGCTGAAAAGTTGAAAAGAAATACAGGAACAGATGGTCTGGAACAATTGCAGAAAACAGCATTGTACTTTCCCAATGAGCTTTGGCTGAAAAGTCAGTTAATAGCACCGCCTGCTGAAATTGTAGAACAATTGCCAACGGCAATTATTTCGCCTTCAAATGACAGTAATAATCCGGTTGACATTAATCCTGCACTTACAAACTATTCTTCGGAAGATGAGTTGGAGGCGGCAGCGGTTTTGGCTTACAAAGTACTTGCATTAAAGGAAAATGATGTTGAAGAAAAAGCACCTGTTACTGAAATAGAACTCGTTGCTTTCGATTCTCAGGACAAGGACTTACCTGTTTCAATAAACGAAAATGAAAACGAGTTCGAAAGTGCCAATGAGGAAGTCGAAGAAATTTCTACACAGTCAATTGATGAATCAACTCCTGACATCAATACCCGTCCTGACACTGAAGCAGAACCTTTGATTATCAATGAGGTGCCTGATGAAGCCATAATAGTTGGAGACATCCAACCATCATTTGAGGAGGAAGTTGTGATAAATGAACCAGTTTCAAACGAAATTGAAAATGAACCAGTAAGTGCCAATGAAGAAGTTGATGGCATTTCAACTCAAATAATTGTTGAGTCAACTGCTGATTTCAATACCCATCCTGACATTGAAGCAAAACATTGGATTATCAATGAGGTGACTGATATAGCCTTAGTAGGTGAAGACATTCGTCCATCAATTGATGAGGAATTGGTGATGTATGAACCAGTATCAAATGAAATTGAATTTGAATCTGAAAATACCAATGAAGAAGTTGATTGCATTTCAACACAAATAATTGAGGAATCAGCTGCTGATATCAATACCCCTCCTGACATTGAAGCAGAGCATTCGATTATCAATGAGGTGTCCGATGAAGCCATAATAGCTGAAGACATTCAACCATCACTTGAAGAAGAATCCGCCTTAACAATAGCAGATCCACTCAATATAGTTGAGGCTGAAGTATCAGAAGAAGTTAGCGATTTAAAAATAAGTCAAGGGGAAATAATTTCCGAACAAGAAGAAAAACTACATGAGGAAGCGGTACTTAATTCCGTTGCTGACAAAGTAATCGCCGAAAATGACCTCATTGTTCTGACACAAGGGGAAGCGGAAACCTCTTTTGATTCTTTGGAAAGAGATTTGGCTCCTTCTCAAGAAAACCCAGAGGAACCTGATGAACATGAAAGAATGTTCAGAAACATTAAAGCGATGCTTGACTCGACTGTTGAAGAAGCAAAAGCAAATGCCCACGGAGATGGAATTGATATTGATCCATACCACACCATAGATTATTTTGCATCCCAAGGCATTAAGCTTGATTTTGATCAGAATCCAAATGATCAACTTGGAAAAAACTTAAAGAAATTTACCCATTGGTTAAAGCATATGAAAAAGCTTGGACCAGAAGACATTATAGAATCCTCACCTGGTTCAGAAACAGAATCTGAAATCCAACAAATAGCAGATTCTTCCAATAAAATAAAGGAAGTTGTGACCGAGGCAATGGCCCAAGTACTGGAAATACAAGGTAAAAAAGCAAAAGCAATAGAACTTTACAACAAATTAAGTTTTTTATATCCCCTTAAAAGTACTTACTTTGCCGACCGAATTAAAAAATTAAAAGGCAACTGAGATGACAATTTTATTCTTGATCTTAATCGTTTTAGCTAGTGTGGTTTTAGGATTCATTATCTTAATTCAAAATCCAAAAGGTGGTGGTTTAGCTGGCAATGTTGCCGGTATCAGCAACCAGTTTATGGGTGTAAAACAAACCAATGATGTGCTGGAAAAAGGCACTTGGATATTTGTTTCTCTGATAGCACTTCTATGTCTCTGTTCTACACTTTTTATAAGTGGTGGTGCAGTAGAACAAAGTGATGTATTGAAGAAGATTAATACAAACCAAGCTACTACTCCTGCAAGGCAAACACAACCTGCCCCCGCTCCGCAGCAAGCGCCTCCTCCTACCCAAACACAACCATAATTTTTTTGAAATATTTATAAAAAGCACTTATCAAAAGATAGGTGCTTTTTGTATTGTTACCAATGCTTAGGTAATCAGGAAAATTATCGGAGGATAATTTGCATATATTGTAAAAAGGAAATTATTGGTATAAATAATCCCAAATTCTTTTTTACAATTCCCAGAGAAATATTACATTACAATAATTAAGAAATAACGCTATCTGAACGACATTCAAGGAATATTTAATTGTTATTAACCAATATTTATGTAATAGTGTGCATAGCGACATCATATTAGAAGTAATTTTCAACATGAAAAATCAGCAGCACCTAAAAAACTACATTTGATATGTCTAACTACGTAACAATGTCACCAGCATTTGAAAACGAGAAAAATATGAAAGCTTCTATATACACCGCAATGGTGTGTGCTTTGCTATTCATTGTTTTCTTTTTTGTAAAATGGACCCTCCCACTCATACCGCCTCCACCTATTGAAGAAGGGATTGAAGTTAATCTTGGAAATAGTGACGAGGGTTTGGGAGATATTGCACCTCAGGTTCCTGGAGATCCGGCAAAAGACCAAAGTCAGGCTTTTGCTCCTCCTCAATCTTCAACACCGGCACCGCAAGAGCAAAATATTAATGGTGACGAAAATGAAACAGATGAGGCTCCCATTGTCGGTAATGTTGTAAAACCTGCCAAAGTAATAGATGTTGTAAAAAATACCCCCCCAATAAAAACTACTACAAATGTTCAACCGGTAGCAAATGCTGCACCTACTCCTCCAAAACCTAAAGCAGTATATGGTGGGGGCACTATTGGCACTGGAGGCAATGGAGCAGATTCATACAACAATGTACGCAATCAAGGAATAGCTGGTGGAAATGGTGACCAAGGAAGTGCAAATGGCAACCCTAATTCAGATAGTTATACAGGAAATGGCGGCAGCAGCAATAATGGCGTAACCATAAGAAGTGGATTAAAAAACAGGAAGTTTACAAAATTGCCATCGTTCGAGGACGACTTCAACGAAAACGCAAAAGTGGCGGTCGATATAAAGGTCGATAAGAATGGAAATGTAATAGCCGCTAGCGTAAACCCAAGAGGCACCACTACAACAAATGCTGGAATAAGATCAATTGCTACTAGAAAAGCTATGCAATTAAAATTAAACGCCGGCGATGAAGACGAACAGTCAGGTACCATACTTTTTCAATTTAAGCTGAGAGGATAGAAACTATTAACAAATAAACTTGCTAAACCGTAGCTTTGATTCTACGGTTTTTTTTATGCTTGATTATAAACAAACAATTGACTACTTATTTACCCGATTACCAATGTTCAGCAGAATAGGTGCTGCTGCATATAAAGCTGACCTCAGTAATACAATAAGGCTTTGTAATAATTTGGGGAATCCTCAAAACAAATTTAAAAGCATACATATTGCTGGTACCAATGGAAAAGGTTCCACCAGCCATATGCTGGCAGCAGTTTTTCAAACTGCTGGTTACAAAACTGGGCTTTATACTTCCCCACATTTAAAAGACTTTCGAGAAAGAATAAAAATAAATGGTGAAATGATTTCCGAAGCATTTGTCATTTCTTTTACCGAACAAATTAAAGGGCTAATAGAAGAAATAGAGCCCTCTTTCTTTGAGATTACCGTAGCAATGGCATTTTCTTGGTTTGAGCATAATGAGGTTGACATTGCAATAATTGAAACTGGCCTAGGAGGAAGGCTTGACAGTACAAATATTATTACCCCTGAACTTTCAATTATTACCAATATAGGCTTTGACCACATGAACTTATTGGGAAATACTTTAGAAGCAATAGCATCGGAAAAAGCTGGAATTATAAAGAAAAACATACCCGTAGTTATTGGAGAAACGTCACCAAATACAAAATTGGTTTTCGAAAAAAAAGCAGCATCTCTTCACTCCCCTATCCATTTCAGCAATGACAGGTATTTAGCCTCTCGTTATCAAGAACAAGATGGTTTTTTGTATGTAAATGTGACAGATAAAGAAAATGGTGGAAGCAAAGAATATAATCTTGATCTGACTGGCATTTATCAGATCAAAAACTTGCTCGCAGTTTTATCGGCCATCGAAATTTTAAAGGCTATATGGAAGGTAAAAGATGAACATATCACCAATGCTCTTTATCAAATAAAAAAATTGACAGGACTACATGGTCGCTGGGAAGTTATTCAAACGCAGCCTTATACTGTACTTGATGTTGCCCATAATGAAGATGGAATAAAACAAGTATTAAAGCATATACATACCATTAATCTTAACAAGTTACACATTGTAATCGGCATGGTAAAAGATAAAGAAATTGATAAAGTATTAGCCTTGCTTCCAAGGCAAGCAACTTACTATTTTGCAAGTGCTTCAATACCACGAGCTATTCCTGCTGATGAATTAATGCAAAAAGCTAACGATGATTACTTCTTGCTTGGAAACAGTTACAACAACGTAACAACTGCATTGCAACAAGCAATCAACCATTCGCAAAAAAATGACATGATTTTGGTTTGTGGAAGTGTTTTTCTCGTTGGAGAAGTGGATATTACAGCCATTAAATGGAATTGATTCAGTTAATAAAATAAAACCCCTTTATAATCCAATAAGCCTCAAAAAAATGAAGCAATAACTTCAAAATAAAGAAATGATAAAAAAAATCCTGATTATCCTTGCAATTTAATCATCTTTAATTCAAATGTAATTAAATTATTTTTAATTATAAATAATTAAATTTCAAATAATTAACCTAAATGCTATTTCAATATTTGTTTACAAATCAATAATTAAGCACGCCAAGAAAAATTCTAATTGAATGCTTTCCCTTTATTCTTCAATTAAATAATTTATTTTAGCCGCATCGCTAATATTTTTGAATTAGCAATAAATAAAATAACTATACTTATACAAACACCTTAAAGCTGAATGATGATGATGAAAAAAACATCAATTTTTATTGTTCTTTATTTTTCTCTGTCATCAATTGTTAATGCCCAGAATTTATTTCATAGTGCCGGATCAACAGTTTCTGTCATGTATGCAACATTGGCAAGGGGGTCAACTTTAAAACAAGACAGGTTTGCCATTACTCATGCTCACTTAAATTATTTTCCAAGGTATAATCTACCAATATCGTTTAATACCTCTTTGAGCATCGGTGCTCCTATTGGTATTGGCGCTGCATTCATTGACAATGATTTCATGGCTATACATAAAACTTTTCTTTCTTACGAATTGCCTTTTGCAATTGATTACAATATGGGTTTCAAATCTGTAATTGACCCCGGTGATGATATTATAGGTTTTTATATCGGTGCAGGATACAGTATTACGAATACAGTTGGACTTGACAGCATTGCTGATACTAAATTTATTCCTAATAGTAGTGGCATTTTAGCAAGGGTCGGTGCCAGGTTACCCTTTTCTTATTCAACAACTCACAAAGGAATGACTATTGGTATGTATTACAAGTTGGGAGGTGGAGTTGAAAAATTTAGAACATTTGGTATCAATGTGTTTGTGGATTTTTAATTGGCTTTAAAATAATGATTTTCAAACGCCCAATTTTGCTAATTAAAAGCATCTGTTAAATATCCCCATATTTCCTAATCTCAATGTTAAACTAAACCGACTGTTTCATCATTTAATTACTGTTTTGGTATGTTTGCATACTCTTTTAAATAACTTCAGTATATAAAATGATTGCAAATTTACTTTACTCGAGATTACTAATAGTTACTTCTGCAATATCAATGTTTATTACCGTCTCCTGTGCACAGCAAGAAACAATGACAGTAAATTCTACTAATTCGAAAATAATGGATAACATAAAAACTGATACCGCCACATTTGGTGCAGGTTGTTTTTGGTGTGTTGAGGCAGTCTTTCAACAACTTGATGGTGTATTAAAAGTAACAAGTGGGTACAGTGGAGGCCACATATCCAACCCAACCTACGAACAGGTATGTACCAAAACAACTGGATATGTAGAGGTTTGTCAGATAGTGTACGATCCGTCAAAAATTAGTTTTGATGAATTGCTGGAAGTTTATTGGAAAGTACATGACCCTACTACTCCTGATCAACAAGGAAATGATAAAGGGCCTCAGTATCGCAGTGTTATTTTTTACCACAATGATGAACAAAGAGAAAAGTCTGCAAATTATAAATCTTTACTCAATAAGTCCGGCGCATGGGATAAACCTGTCATTACAGATATTGAGCCAATAAAGAATTTTTATGAGGCCGAACAATACCACCAGAATTACTTCAATACCAATCCAGATCAAATGTATTGCAGGTATGTGATACAGCCCAAAGTTGAAAAATTTGAAAAGATATTTAAAGAAAAATTAAAGAAATCTGCCTACTAGGAACTTTCCACTTTTTCTTTGATCATCTTTTATAAATAACCTCCATTTTCGTTAATTATAAAACATTGTTCAACAAAAAACCAAATAAACGTTTCTCATTTATTTTTATGATTAGCTAAAAACAAAACTACGTTTAAGCTTATCAAAAACGATGAACGAATCTTAATCAAAACCTAGCCTCGTCCTAGCATTAAAATACCTCTTTTAAATATCAATAAGGCTTGGATATAAATACAATTTAAACGATTTTCGAAAAGAAATCTTCTCCTACCTTTATCACCAATTAGCATTACTCTATTAAATACTAGCATCAAAGCTGCACCTTTGCACCAACTAACATTATTCTAAGCATGTTCAAACCTGCATTGGAAAGAAAACTAGGATTGGGGCAAGCCACAGCCATCAACATGATTGATATGGTTGGGATAGGCCCCTTTATCACCTTGCCAATGGTGATTGGTCTCATGAATGGCCCATGGTTTCTATATGCCTGGGTTGCAGGTGCTGTTTTGTCTTTTATTGATGCCATGATCTGGAGCGAATTGGGAACTGCTTTTCCTAAAGCTGGCGGCAGTTATAATTTCTTAAAAGAAGCATATGGGCCAAATAGTGCAGGCAAGTTGATGAGTTTCCTGTTTGTTTGGCAAACAATGATTCAAGCACCTTTGGTTATTGCTTCAGCCTCCATCGGTTTTGCTTCTTATTTTTCATACTTGTTGCCACTAACGAGTGTTCAAAGTAAGATTTTGAGTGGTTCAATCGTTATTTTAATTGTTATTCTGCTCTACAGAAAAATTGATTCTATAGGAAAAATCAGCATCTTTCTTTGGGTTGGTGTAATTGCGACCTTGTTTTGGATTATTGGAAGCGGTATTGCTCATGGAAATTTCTTTTCGCCCATAGCTCACATCAATGACGGGCTTACACTTAACGCAGCTTTTGCATCAGCCATTGGATTTGCAAGTGTAAAAACAGTTTATAGCTATCTTGGTTATTATAACGTTTGTCATTTAGGAGGCGAGATTATTAATCCTCAAAAAAATATACCTCGGAGCATGTTTATTTCTATTGCAGGCATTGCAGTATTATACCTATTAATGAACGTGAGTGTAGCAAGCGTAATACCCTGGCAACAAGCAAAAGATAGTGAATTTGTTCTAAGCTTATACATGCAACATTTGGCAGGAAATACCGCTGCTAAAGTAATTACTATTCTAATCCTATGGGTAGCTTTTGCCTCTGTTTTTTCTGCAACGCTTGGATATAGCCGTATTCCATATGCAGCAGCTTCTGACGGTGCATTTTTTAAAATATTTGCCAAAGTGCATCCTACCAAACACTTTCCACACATTTCCTTATTGGCTTTAGGAAGTATTGCATTTGTCTTTAGCTTGATTTTCAAGCTGAGCGAAGTAATCAGTGCTATCCTTGCTATGCGAATTTTAATTCAATTTATCGGACAGGCTATAGGCCTGCTGATTTTAAGGAAAACCAGAAATGAAAAAGATTTTCCTTATAAAATGCCATTGTATCCGTTGCCTGTTTATTTAGGTATCGGCATCTGGCTGTTCATACTCTATAAAACCAGCTTACAGATGGTTTCTTATGGGATTATCGTAATTAGTATTGGGTCTATTGTTTATTTCGCAAAGGCGAAAATCAACAAAGAATGGCCATTCAATTATTAATAAATAAATTCGGTAATGATAGATTGATGTTCGTCTTTTATTACCCATTGATTGCCGAAAATAAATATTCGCTTCATTTTGATGCTTACTTTTGAAGACAATGAAAACAAATTTTCTACTGCTTGTAATTGTCACTGTTCTCATTTTTAGTTGTAAAAAAGAAGCAGACACGGTGAATGTTTCCTAACAACTAGATACTTCTACACTAACTGGCGATCATTTTTATGTGAGTTATATAACTGAAACGGGCGATACCATTACTGAACACGAACATCCTGGTTTCAACTATTCTTTCACTACAGCCAAACCGTTCAATGCCTACATAAAAGCAGCAATTAATCCTATTGATTCTTACGATTTTACAATCAGGATCGCTGTTGATGGCAATATTGTACAGCAACAAAGTGTGTCAACTGCTTCGGGTGCTATTGCTACGATTGCTCTTAAATATGCAGCTCAATAGGGCATATTTATTCCTATTAAATTTGCCTTAATTTTCAAGTTCATTTTCTTTTATTCAATTGTGTTAATAAATAGCATTTTTTTTAACAAATTAATAAAACTATTTTGGCAGCAAATTCTGAATTATGAAACATTTTAAGCCCCTTTTAATTGTAGTTTTATTTTGCTTATCGCAACCAATTCTTGCACAAAAAATTAAGGTTTCCGGTAAAGTTATCAATGCGTCAAACGGCCAAGCTATTGAAAGCGTAGCAGTAGTTGTAAAATCAACTGGTACTGGAACCGTAACCAATGTTTCCGGAATATATTCTCTTAATGCAGATCCTAATGATGTATTGGAATTTAGCATTATTGGCTTTTCATCACAGTCAATTCAGATTAACGGAAGATGGGAAATCAATGTTCAGCTGCAGCCATCACTTACCGAACTAAACCAAGTGGTATTGGTAGGAAGCCGCGGTGCAGGAAGAATAAAAACTGAAACAGCCGTACCTGTAGATATTGTAAATGTAAAACAAGCTTCCCTACCTACCTCAAGAATGGACCTTACCTCCATATTAAATTATGCTGCCCCTTCATTTAACTACAATAAACAAAGTGGAAGTGATGGCGCAGATCATATAGACTTGGCTACATTAAGAGGTCTTGGACCAGACCAAACGCTGGTATTAATTAATGGCAAAAGACGGCATCAAACAGCCTTCGTATCAGTTTTTGGTACAAGAGGAAGAGGAAACTCTGGTACTGATATTAGCGCCATTCCAATTGCATCCATTGACAGAGTGGAAATATTAAGAGACGGAGCATCCGCACAATATGGTTCAGATGCCATTGCAGGTGTAATCAATATTATTCTTAAGAAAGACGTAAATGTTTTAAGCGTAAATGCAGGTTATTCTGGTTATTATGATAAAAAGTACAATACCTATTTTAAAAAATCGCTTGGACAATATGAATACTCAGGTCCTGTTGATGGTCAGGCATTTAATATAAATGCGAATTATGGCGCAGCATTAGACGATCGCGGCGGTTTTTTTAACATGTCATTGGTGCTAAATACGAGTGGCAAAACATTTCGCCAGGTTTTAGATACCAATATAATGAATCAGGGAGGTTTACCACTTAACCCCTATAGGCGGGCTAATGGCGATGGGTCATTGACTAGCATTGGGACAATGATAAATATGGAAGTACCCATTTACAATAGCAACGCTACTTTCTACGCATTTGGGGGATACACCTCCAAATCCTCTGACGCATTTGCCTTTAGCAGAAATTTTTCAGCAAGGCCAGAAAGATTTCCTAACAAAGAGAACGGGAACCCTTTTAAATTAGATTACATTATTAAAACTACACCTGATGGCGAAAGATATTATAATCCGCGTATTCAAACTGTTATAGGTGATGGCTCAATGGCTGCTGGTATTAAAGGTAGTTGCTCAAATAAGTGGAATTGGGACCTAAGTAATTCAATCGGCATAAATACATTTCATTTTTACGGCTACAATACTTTCAATGCATCACTAGGTGCCCTGCAAACTCATTTTGATGATGGTGGATTTAGATTTTTGCAAAATACCACCAATGCAAATATGTCCAAAAGCTTTAAAACGATTGGCGCAGGCCTTAACCTAGCTTTTGGTGCTGAACTAAGGTTAGAAAATTACAAATTAACAGCGGGAGAAAACGCCTCATACAAGAATTATAATCCTTCTAAAGCATCAGGAGCCCAAGGATTTCCTGGCTATCAGCCAAATGATGAAGTTCAACAAGGAAGGTCAAACTTAGCTGGTTATGTTGATGTGGAATTTGATGTTACCAAGAGATTTTTAGTTGGTGCAGCCATCAGACTTGAAAACTACAACGATTTTGGATTTACAAGCAATTACAAGATTGACAGTCGTTTAAAACTAGCTAATAATTTCAATTTAAGAGGTTCATTTAGTACTGGTTTCAGGGCCCCCTCCTTACAACAGATCAACTTCAGCTCTACATTTACAACCGTTCAAGGTGCAAGTATTGCAGAAGTTAAAATAGCTCCCAATTATAGCCCTATTACAAAGTCAGCTGGCATTTCTGAGTTAAAACAAGAAAAATCTTTGAACGGTAGTTTTGGTTTTTCATGGAAACCAGTTAGAGAATTTAGCATATCTATTGATGGCTACTGGGTTAATGTAAAAGATCGTGTGGTATTGTCGGGACAATTTGATGCCAGCGACAATACACTTGACCCTGCCTTCACATCCACATTAAAAAGATTAAAAGTTGCATATGCACAATTCTTTGCAAATGCAGTAAATACTACAAACAAAGGTGTCGATATTGTATTAGAATACAACAAGCGTTTCAGCAATAATTTCTTTAAAGTGCTGCTAGCGGGCAATCTTCAAAAAATGAGTATTGACAAAATAAATGTACCTGCAAAACTCAATGATACTGAAAGCCATAGACAAACGTTCTTGAGTGATAGAGAAAGACTGTTCATATTAGCTTCTGCTCCTCCGGCTAAAGTAGCATTGAACCTTGAATATGGAATAAATAAATTCAGCATTGGCACCAGGTTTACTTACTTTGGAAAGGTTGAGTTAAATGGCTATGGCGAAGATGGATTGGGAATTAATCCTCAAGTGCCTACAGACAATGATGCATCTGTCTATGTAGCTGACAAATACATTTATAGCGGTAAAATAGTTAGTGATTTGTATTTTACCATTAAGGCTTCAAAACAAGTTAGTATTTTCCTAGGGGCTGATAATCTGTTCAATGTTCACCCTGATTTGGCATTTGCACCCGGTGCTAAATATTGGGCCTATAACAACGAACCTGCGGGTCCTTTTGACGCTGTTCAGATGGGCGGAAATGGTACGAGATTTTTTACAAGAATAGCTTTGGACATTAAATAAACAATATCGTATTATTGATAAATAGGAAGGCTGCAGCAGTAAATGTTGCAGCCTTTTTCTTTTTATTTAAATGCTAACTGGTTTTCATGGGTTTTAAATTGGCATTAAATTTCCATACTGGATATGAAGGTTTATTTTATACAATTCTAAAAGGTCTATTTCAAATACAAATTGAGTGACATACTAAATACGCAAGAAACCCGTTATAATAATTGGCGGATTATATCCTCCATTTTCTAATCCAATGACCTAAATAATAATTTATGAAAAACTACTACCAAATCCTTGGCGTCAATGCTGCATCTTCAAAAGAAGAAATTAAAGAAGCATATTTGAAGCTTTCTAAGAAAGTTCACCCTGATATGAATAGCGGCGACAATTTCTTTACTGAATTATTCAAAAGTATAAATGAAGCATACCAAGTACTAATGGATGAAGATCGCCGATCTTCTTATAATATTCAATTCAATAGCTATTTATACGACTTCAACTACATAAAAGAAAAAGAGCACGAGTTAAATAAAAGAGAAGCTGATATCATTCATACAAGCCAAAAAAGAAAGTTGTTTTTCAGAAGTTTTTTTAGCCTATTTATAGGAATGAGTGTTGTCGCAATATTCTCTTTTGCCCTAGATAGAAAACCATACGAAGAGGAAACATTTGTTGACCGAAATGAGCGCCCTAAAAAGGAAGCATTTATCTTACCAAAAAGGAAAATAGAAATCCCAAAACCGTTCAATCCACCTGTTGCCATTGCAACTACAACTTTACCAAAAGAAGTTGTATCAGAAATAAAATTGGTTAAGGCTGCAACAAAACAGGAAATACCTGCATTAAAAACCGAAACTAAAAAAGACCTTGCCATTGCCAACTCTCCTGTTGAGTACAAACTAATTACTTTATCGGACAATAATATGTTGAAAATTGTGCTTGAAATAGTTAAAGAAAAAAACAAAAGAAATAACAATGCAACTTGCGTAAGACTATTAAAATCGGCAGGCAGTAATGTTGATAATGCATTCCATTTAGCCCAAAAGCTAAGATCAAACGGATTTGTGCTTGCAGGCAGAGAAACTACATCAAAGAAGATAAATGGAATACAAGTTGATTACAGTGGAAATATGATTACCGTTACCATTGGATCTATTTAATATTTCCTTAAACATTTGTAAACAATCAACGACTATATTTGTTCCATCTGATTATTCGGAAATTTAACAGATGAGTTGTGATTAAAATAGCATTATTTCAATTTCTTATTTTGTGGTCAATGGTTGGCAGCTTACATGGGCAATCCAGCGTTGTTGTCAACATCACGAAATTCAAAAATGATAAAGGTGTTTGCAGGGCTTGCCTCTTTAATAATTCAAATTCATTTCAAAACAAAAGTGATGCTTTAGTCTGCAAATCCTCAAAAGTTGTTAACGGTACAGCAACCGTAACTTTCAATGCTAATTCAGATGGTAATTATGCCGTCATGGTCTTTCATGACGAAAACAACAACAATATTTTTGATAAGAATTTTTTAGGTATTCCAAAAGAAGGTTATGGTGCATCTAAAAACAAGCTCCCGCTTGCTGCTGCACCTTCATTTCACTCAAACTCCTTTATTGTAAATAACAATCAATTGATAACATTAAGAATTGTATTGAGGTATTTGTATTAGTAAATCACGATATAAAGAAAGCCAATGCGAAGAACTGCACTAAATCTCTGCAGCATTTTCCATATTTAAACACATACTTAATAGTCAAGAACAATAATAAATAAAGTTCGAATGTTCTACTCCATCAATGAAATACTACTTTTGCTCACTTATTGATGTCAGCTAAAGAATTAAATAACCGATCCGCATACCATGATTATGCCATTGAAGATAAATGGACAGCCGGGGTTGTATTGCTAGGCACCGAAGTGAAAAGCGTTCGGGAAGGAAAAGTAAGCTTCAACGATAGTTTCTGCCTCTTACATAAAAATGAACTTTGGATGAGAGGACTGTATATCGCAGAATATTCTTTGGGCACCAATAACAATCATATAGCTGTACATGATAGAAAACTATTGTTAACCATTCGTGAATTACGAAAAATAGAAACGAAAATGAAGGATAAAGGTTATACTATTGTCCCACTTAGGGTTTTCTTTAATGATAGAAATCTTGTGAAGGTAGAAATTGGATTGGGAAGAGGTAAAAAATTACATGATAAGCGTGACACATTAAAGAAAAAAGATACGGATAGAGAAATGAAACGTTTTTTGAAGTAAAAAAGCAGTAAAATATTTATTTTAACAGAAATATTTACAAACGATTTTCGATATTAGCAGCCAATATTAATAATAACCATTATCCTGAATTAAACTTCCCTTGTTGAAAAAGCAATTATATATCCTTCTCTCCATTTTATTTACACAATTAGCCGGACATGCGCAAACCGTTGGCGGCAATTGGTTTGGAGTAGGAATCGTAAAAAGAGCTGGAGAAGAAAGCAATTACCTCAGCGAGTTAACACTTACCCAAACGGGCAATAAAGTGACCGGAGAATTCAGTTATTACTTCAGAAGCATTCAGGTGAAAACTACAGTAATAGGTAAATTTAATCCTAATTCAAGATTTTTGGAACTGTTTGCTACGCCTATTGTAAATCACCAGGCAAAAGACAATAATGCTGCTGATTGCCCAATGGAAGGATCTTTTACACTAATTGTTGCCAAAGTTCAAAGCACTTTAACAGGTTGGTTTAACCCAACCGAGGATTATAAATATACTTGCAGGCCCATTTATATCAAGTTTGTAAAGGACTTGACGGATTACAGTCAAAAACTTACCCCAACCTTTAAAACAGTTCCAACAGATACTGCTGTTAAACAGGCGCCTCCACCCCCACCATTACCACC
>JANMZN010000446.1:0-7290 GCA_031383285.1 Segetibacter sp. | reverse complement strand
GGAAATTCAGATGATACAATTAATATTTTATGAGCTGAATGGTGCACTATTCAGCTAACAATTTTATTCCATCGTCTTTAGCCAACATTTTATTGGCAATGCTTCTTGCTTTCCAAAATTGTATGATCAATAAGGGAGATTTAACAACTGACAAAAAGATACTCCATACCAGCATTTTATTGCTTCCTTTATTTTTAAAGTGAACATTCGAAATCATCATTGCCAAGATCATCATACTTCTATACAACGTTTTGGGATAGTATTTTTTGTATAGGAAAACCACACTAGGAATAGGCTTTGGCGCAAACCATTTCTTAGGCCTAAATGCGTCCCAACTACCCATTTCACGCAATCCACCATCAGCCACTTTCAAATGGACACGGGAAGCAAAGGGATTAGAAATTGAACGATAACCGTTAATAAAGGCTCTAATGCCAAACTCGCCATCGCCCATTCGCTGCTTATTATATTGCTCATCAAAAAGGCCAATAGATTTGAAAACAGATCTTTTAACCAACGCATTGCCACTATCAAACTGATCAGCCCATCTAAAATAACTATAACTCTGCGGTACCTTTCTTCCAATAACACTAAGCGAGACACCCGCTGAAATATCCGATTGAAAGTAGTCCAGACATTTTACATGTTGCGAAATCCAATCAGCATCAACTCGTGAATCATCATCAAAAAATAATAGATACTCGGCTTTTGTAGCTGTAACTGCATTGTTCCTTGCCGTCCACAACAACCTTTCTTTTTGATGAATTACTGTAGTCCGGCAATCAAATTTATTATAAAATTCCTGATCAAATGGATTGGATTGATCTACAACAATTACTTCGAAATTTTTATAATCCTGCTTCTCCAGGTCTTTCATCACATCCTCTAAGTACTTGTACCTATTAAGTGTTGGAATGATGACTGCAACAAGTGGTTGTTGCGACAAAAGTTCAGATTTAAAATTATCATAGTCGCCGTGGTTAATAGGATCTGCATATGGGTTGCACCTTTTGACCTTTGAAGCTTTCAAAAAACCAATTATTTCATTAAATGGATTGTGCAATGAAATCAACCTTCGCAATAAAGCAAATGCTGCCCAATGTCTTCCCCAATATTTACTTACAAAAATATACTCATCTTTTACAGAAGGCTTTGGCAAGGCACGTATCTTATCTTCTGTAATCGCATCTGCCCAAATCAAATTGCCTCTATTCCAGGCTCTGTATCCAATATCTGCATAGCGACCGGCAGAAGTTTCGAATGCCAAATCTTCCTGTTCGCCTCCTTCTTTTAATGGAAGTAATTCTGGATGAAATAAACACGAAGCATAAGCTTTGGCATTAACTGGTTTAATGTTGAATTGCCAACCGGGTTGGGTATATTTTATAAATGAAAAAATCAATTGGATTGCTTCAACTTTTCATATTCATTTTCAAATACGTTCACTTGCCTTTCTAAGGAAAACGCCGATTCTACTTTTCTTCGTGCCTTTAATCCCATTTGTATGCACAACGATGCATTCTCTGCAATCTTTTGCAATTGATTGGCCATCATATTGTGATCATATTTTTCAACCAATAAACCATCTATTTCATTTTCTATTACTTCTTCCATCCCACCACTTTTTGTTGCAACTACTGGTAATTCCATTGCCATTGCTTCAAGGCATACATTAGCAATGCCTTCGTAAACACTAGGTAAAAAAAACGCATGACAATCATTATAAAGTTCTATTACTTCATTCCTTGACTTTTTTCCTAATAATTCTACATCCTCCTGCAACTGCAAATCATGTATGTAATATTGGATCTCTTCTAGCTGTGGACCATCGCCAACAATTTTCCAACATATAGGTACTCCCCTATTTTTTAATTCTTTGACAGCTAATAAACCAGGTAAATAGCCTTTCTGAAAAGTAAAACGACCTACTGATAAAATGATCATTTTACTTTTTTCAGGAGGATAAGCATTTGACCGTTTAAATATATTGACATCAATAGAAGGACGGTTAACAAATATTTTATGAGGTTGCTTGCAGAAAGGAATAATTGTATTGGCCATATCCTGCGATACACAATGTATGGCACTAACCAATTCGAAAACTGTAGTTAACTTTTTCTTTCTTCCTGCGTCAGATATAGTCTTTACTTTTTCAGCAGTTCCTCTGCAACTAACCACTATTTTTGTTTTGAGATGCTGAATGGCATTTTGATAAGCTACGGCCAATCCGGAAAACTCAAAGTGAATTATATCAAAAGGATAATTATTTAATAGTGCAAGCTGTAGCTTTGAAACAAATTTTGATTTAAATATTCTTGGATTAGCAGTAAAAGATTGAGCAGCCAAAATAGGATGCTTGACAATGGCTAAAAACAATGATTTGATTGTTGATGGCTCAACAAATGAAAAGGTCTCAATGCCGGATTTACGAACTAATTCTATATGTGATTTATTGGTATCTCCTCCTTGTTGATTTTTAATTATCGTAATCCGATGTCCTCTATTACTAAGTTCAACAGCCTTTGAGGTTACAAACGTTTCAGTTAAAGCCGGAAACTGACCAGTAACAATACATATGTGCAGTTTTTTCTTATCCATGCCTATGTTCTGAATGCCAGTTGACCAGCGAATATAATGACCAAAGTAACCAACCCCAATCATGCTGTTCTGCCATATGCTGGTTGTAAATATTTTGCAACTGCTTTTGATCAAATAAAACTTTAAGTTCTGATGGCATATTCATCACCTTATCTTGCAAATCATTTTTCAATTCTTTTCTTAGCCAATTTCCTATTGGTATAACAAACCCTTTTTTCGGCTGAAGCACCAAATCTTTGTTCGTTTTTTTTATTAGGGCTTCTTTTAAATTGTACTTTCCATGACCATTTTTTACACAATCCAAAAAAGATAAACTATTGCTATAGTCAATCATTTCATTTGATAAAATAGGAACTCTTACTTCAAGGCTATGATACATACTGGCCCGATCAACTTTTATTAAAATCCGTTGTAAATGAATGTCAACCTCAAGTTTTCTTAGTACATCCATTACATTGCTATCACTTAATTGCTTTGATTTTTTTTCTTTATAAATTTCGTTAAGAAAAAATGCTTCTTCTACTTTGCCATTAAACAAGTCAGGAAGCCAAAACTCTGCACCATTTATGAACAACGACCTATAGTAGTAAGCAGGAAAATCATTTACCTGAAAATGCCTTTTTCTTATTACTCTTTTTCCGTTACTTATTTTTTCTTTTCCGAAATTGACCAAGCGCATTAATTTGTTCAACTTAAAAACCGCTCCTTCCTTGAGCATTCTTAGATTTCGAGGATAGCCCCAGAATAATTCATCTCCGCCATCGCCACTCAGTGCTACTGTTACATTCTGCCTTGCATACTTTGATAAAACCAAAGTTGGAATAGAAGAATAATCTGCAAATGGTTCAGAAAAGGCTTTGGTGTTGTCGTTAATGGTAGCCAACAAATCGCTTTCTGTAATGTGCTTACAATGGTGAATGGTTTTGAAAATATTCGCATACTTAGCCGCTGCTTCACTTTCGTCCATTTTTGCATCTTCCACACCAATATTGAATGACTGCAGATGGGTATGCTTATTTGCGTAATAAGAAACCAAAGGACTATCCACACCACCGGACATAAACGTTCCTACAGGCACGTCACTTATTAGTTGAGACTTGACACTCCTTTCCAGTATTTCTTCAAGAGAATCGCCGGATCGCTTGCGTTGGCTTATTGAATAATGATAATATCGATGCTGAGCAAAGCCAGTTTTATTAACAACCAAATAGTAGCCATGCGGCAACATAAATGTTGAACCAACTACACCTGTGCCTTCGGGTACATAACCTAATGATAAGTATGCACCAACAGCACCTTCGTTTAAAAGATTTGATTTTATGTATTCGTGTTTAATGATGTGGTCATACTGAGAACTATAAACAATTCCCTTTGACGAATGACCAATGTATAAAGGTTTAATACCGCATCGATCTCTCGTAAGCAACAACCTGTTTTTTTGTTGATCATAAAAGGCAAATGCAAAAATTCCATCAAAATGGTGAAGTACATATTCTTCTCCCCAACGTATGAGCGCATACAATAAAACTTCTGTATCAGTGCTTGAGCGAAAGTTTACGCCTTCTCTTTCTAGCCTTATTTTAAAACCTTCTGTATTGTAGATTTCCCCATTAAAGGAAATGGCATATTGACCACAAGCCGACAACATAGGTTGGTTGCCATTTGCAGATAAATCTCGAATTGAAAGGCGGACAAAACCAGCTATATAATTTTCATTATTGTTCCATGACCCATTGGAATCCGGGCCACGGTGATGCATAGAGTTTAACGACCAATTTATAAATGGTTGCTGAGACTGTATATTGTCTTTGTAATTAAAAACACCTACTATGCCACACACTCGCTAAACTGATTTTTTTATGGAGAACAAAATGCCTGAAGTCTTATGACGCTTCCCAAAATAATAGGCAAGCCTTTCTCTATAACCCCAAATTGGAAAATGCGATTTCCTTATTTTATATTGATCAACATCCTTTACAGAAATAATGGTGGAGTCTATTATATACTCAGCTACATCTTTAAACAGATCAACAATTTCCTGTGGCGTTGGTCTGAATCCATTGTCAATTGGATCCAAATGAATTTTATATATGTAAGGAACGGTAATAAGAATATGCCCTCCCGATCTGGTAATATCCATAAGGTTTTGTGCTACCAGCTTAATATCTTCTACATGCTCTAGCAAATTGGTACAAATAGTCAGTGCAAAACGATCTTTAAGTGGCGCTGCGAAATCTTTGCTAGTAACATCAGCTACGATGTCTACTCCATCATCTGCCTTCATGTCTACATTGAGTACATTCCAACCGCCACTCTCTAATGTGGTAATAATATTATTATGGATATGAGGTTGTGTAGTTTGACGAAAATGAGCTGTAGAGGATCCAATATTTGCTACATCCTTGTAGCCATTTACAGGCCTAAGCTTTTGCAAAGCATTTTTTATCCAAATTGATTCTTCTCTAAACATGTTTTTCTTAAGATAAAGTGACAGTTAGGATTTAGTAATTAACGTATTGCTCAACTATTTATTTTCACCTAATTGGAATTTGAAGGAGCTTTTCATAAATCCCTTCAATTTGCTGTATTTGCATTTGAGATTCAAACTCATTCAAAATAGTAGGGGCTTTATACTCATCAATATATGTTGACTTGTTATTCAGAATACTACATATTGCTATGGCCATTGCATCTGAATCACCGGGAGATACTTTTAAACCACCTTCATTTTTAATAATTAATTCAGCTGCCCCACCAGAATCTGTTACTACAACCGGCACACCGCAAAACAAAGCCTCTACTATGACTAATCCTTGTGGTTCTGCAGTTACTGAAGAATGAACTAAGCAATCGGATATTGAAAGAATGGAAGGAATATCTTTTTGGTTGCCTGTGAATATAATTACTTCATCAAGATTGTAATCAGCAGTTTGTTGCTTGAGTTGCTGATAATAATCTTCACTACCAACACCTTTACCATAAGGCCCAACTATTAATGCCTTTAAATTCGGGAATTGTTTTATGAATTTTGAAACTGCATCTATAAATACATGCTGACCTTTCCAAGGTAAAATTCTTCCGATGCAAGTAACAACAATATGCTTATCAGTTAACCCAAATTTAGTGAGTGTACTCGCGTCTTTCAGTATCTTCTTAAATTTAGAAGAATCAATGATATCTCTAATGACTACTTCGTTTTTAGTTGGAATTCCCAAATGATAATTGAAATGATTCTTTACAGCATGTGATATATAAACATGTGAATCAATTTTTTTTGCTAAGCGCCTATCAATGAAGCAATCAAAACTTGGTTTAGTATATGGTTGAAGTGATCGGTAATGGCAAACCTGTGGCAATCGCATATTGTTTGCAAGTATTCCTTGCCTGATATATGGGAAGTCGCAGTTGTGGTGTATAAGATCAATTCCATTTCCTATAATAACTTCTCTTAATTTTTTTGCCATTCTAAAATCATCAATGAAAAATCTTTTAAGTCGTTGGGCAAGTTTTGGATTTCCAATTTTTTTAACAGAAGAAGAAATGGTGCTGCTTACTTTTTTATCTTTTTTTATTAAATAAATTACTTTCACATTAAGTGCAGACAACATCTCAGTGTATTCATTCTGCTCATAACAAAAGATAATTGGTTCAAACCTGTTTTTGTCCAACACCCGGACCATCTCATATAAAGCTATGAGTGAACCTCCACCTGCAGGCTTTTGAATGTATAATATTTTTTTACGGACATTCATCAAAGGTTTATGGATGAATGACGGCTTTAATTACTTCAACTATTCTGTCCGTATTCTTTCCGTCATTGTACGTAATTATTTCATTTAGAATTTGGTGGCACTGTCCTGTAAAGTTTTCAGGATGTTCTAAAGCTTCATTAATATTACTGATTAATGCTTCCTGAGAACACGCTAATCTCAACCCTTGGGTTTTGATGATGGGCTGAAAGTGTTGTTGATTATACATATTCCTTAGCAAATGAGAAGTTGCCTTATTTACATCATCATATGCGGGACCTATTTGTGGTTTGCTGTATGCACAACCATCAACCGTCATGGTAGAACACAAATTGATGTGAACATCCGTAAATGCCAAAGTTGAGCAGAGGTTATAAATATTTTCAAACGTTACATTAGCAGAAGTCAGCTTTTCTTTTCCTGACCATGAGCTATCATAGTATAACTGAGGATGTTCACCAAGGTATTCTTTCCATCTATTGATATCATCTACCGGATGACACCTGAATAAAATAATTGGGTTGTCCTTTATTTCACCGCTGTCTATTGCCGCTAGAATATGTTTTATGTATTGAGGTTCATTAGGAAACAACCGTTTAGGACCACCTGCATAAAGGATTATCTTTCTATCATTGCTAGGAAGGCCAGCTATTTTTTTCCAATCTGCTATTGGCAATAAATTCTTTTTATCGAAGTAGAAATCAAACTGAGCTGCACCTACTATCGTTGTGTTATCCTTATTAGCAGATTGCGGATAAATTGACAAGGCTTCGTTGAAGTTGTACTTGTTCCAAACCATATAATGGTCATATGGTACTGGAATCCAACCCCGCTTAGTAAGGTTATCAAATGAAAGAATAGAAGCTATCATTATTTTGCCAAGATCTTTGCATGCCCGCAGTAAAATGTCTTCCTGGGTTTGAAATGGTGTTGGAGTAAAAAC
>JANMZN010000400.1:0-14690 GCA_031383285.1 Segetibacter sp. | reverse complement strand
AAAGAATCGAAGAAAGGCGAAATGCTCACCCCGGAATATGAACTTCCTTCGTCTAACCTAATACCAGGACCACCGGCATTGCGATAAGCTATCAGCGTTCCAAAATCAGGCTTGAAATTGTTGTTTGGATCTTCTGTAGTTACCCGGCATTGTATAGCCACACCATTGTAACTAATATCTTCCTGAGATTGAATATTAATTTCAGGATCGGATAATCTAGAGCCTTGTGCTATTAGTATTTGATTCTTTACAATATCAACCCCGGTTATTTCTTCTGTAACAGTATGCTCTACCTGAATTCTAGGATTTACTTCTATGAAGAAAATGTTTTCTTCTTTGTCCACTAAAAATTCAACAGTGCCAACATTGTTGTAGTTGACTTGTTTGCAAATAGCGATACCATATTCATATAGCTTTTGACGGGTATTTTCCTTAAGGGTAGTAGCAGGTGCCACTTCTACTACTTTTTGAAATCGTCTCTGTACCGAGCAGTCACGTTCAAACAGGTGAACAATGTTTCCATAGTTATCACCCATAATCTGCACTTCGATATGCTTTGGAGCTTCAATAAATTTTTCGAGAAAAACTCTATCGTTGCCAAACGCTACCCGTGCTTCATTGCCAGCTTCGGTCAATGATTTTTGTAGGTCTTCCTCATTTCTTACTACTCTCATGCCCCTGCCACCTCCCCCAGCTGCAGCTTTTATTATAATTGGGTAACCAATTCGCATGGCCTCGTTTTTGGCATGCGGTATATCTGAACTGCTTACTTCTGCATCTTCTATCAATGGAATTTTTGTCAGGCGAGCCACCTTTTTAGCTGAAAGCTTATCTCCTAATTGGTCCATTACTTCAGCAAAAGGACCTACAAAAATTATTCCTTCCTCTATGCACCGTCTTGCAAATGTTGCATTCTCTGACAAAAACCCATATCCAGGATGAATAGCATCTACATGTTCCCGTTTGGCTACGTTTATGATCTCTTCAATATGGAGATAAGGCTTTAACGGGTCGTCATTTTTACCTATTTGGTATGCCTCGTCTGCTTTGTACCTATGAAGTGAATAACGATCTTCGTATGTATAAATAGCTACAGTTTTGATCATCAATTCGGTAGCAGCACGCAATACACGGATAGCTATTTCACCTCTATTGGCTACAAGTAGTTTTTTTATTTTCATATTTTGGCTTGTTTAATTGGTCAGGAGTGTAATTAAACAGAGTACAACATGAAAGATAAAAATTAAATCTTAATTGTATGAGGATATTTGATTTATTAAATTGTAAATAGACTGGATTATTTAGATAGGTTGTGTTTCCTTTTTACCCGGAGAGAACTTTAATGCATATTCAAATAAACTGCGTAGATATAACGGCAAAATGCTAATGATTGGTTACACAACTTTTTCTAACCAAGCAATTACGATCATTTTAATTTTATAGAAAAAAGTGCGGATATTTATTACAAGGAAACTTGTGTTCTTTTTTTGTGAGATGATTGTACTTTTTAGATTCTAAAATTGATGGTTGGAAGGAATAACAATGATTATACGACTGCATCTTTATCATTTCTTGAAGGGGTTCTAAAAATCCAAATCGTCAGTGAAATACCTGCATAAATCATTGCTATACCTGCAATGACTGCTAATGTTTTAGCAACCATCCCGCCTGTGTAAGAACTAAGTACTATTAAGATTAATATAAATGAAATTAAGAAGAGATTTTTCTTATGCACCTTAACATACCTTCTCATGTTGTAATCAATATTTTATTTGTAACAGTTATTGTGTGATTAATTGTGTGTATCACTTCAAAAATTATTCCACCAGAGATTTTTCAAAATTTCGGTTGAATGCATTCTGCAATTACATTATTCATTATTGGCCTGTATTGTGGGTATTAACTTTCAATTTTTAAAATAAAAAAAGACGGTACATGAAAACCGGCTAATAATAAAGAGGCTAACTAGCTACTAGCCATATTTATACAGCGAAACTCTCACCACAACCACAACTCCTGCTGGCGTTAGGATTGCTAAAGTAAAACCCTTTTCCGTTTAATCCGTCGGAAAAGTCAAGCGTGGTATTTACCAAATAAAGGAAACTCTTAAGATCGGTCACCACTTTTATTCCATTGTCTTCGAACTCCTGATCCATTGGTTTTTTTTCGTTGTCAAAATCAAGTTTGTAACTTAATCCTGAACAACCTCCTCCAACTACAGAAACACGAAGAAAAAAGCTTTCATCTTTTATTTCTGCATCCTTCATAAGCTTTCCTACCTTTTCTTTCGCTTTATCGCTTACGTAAATCATTCTTTCAAAAATTTTTGTTGATCAAAGTGCTTAGTACTTCATAATTACTACTAATGCACAACGCTTTCTTCAAACTTAATGGCTTCCATTCCGTTTTTTGTACGGTAGTCGTTGATGGCTGCTTTGATTGCATCTTCTGCTAATACAGAACAGTGAATTTTTACCGGAGGTAGATTCAACTCTTCAACAATATCCATATTGTCAATTGCCAAAGCCTGATCAACCGTTTTTCCTTTCAACCATTCTGTTGCCAATGATGATGAGGCAATAGCAGAACCGCAACCAAATGTCTTAAATTTTGCATCTTTGATCATCCCTGTTGCATCATCTACTTCAATCTGTAGACGCATTACGTCTCCGCATTCAGGAGCTCCAACGAGCCCTGTACCTACATTTTTGCTCGATTTATCCAATGTACCTACATTCTTAGGATTTTGGTAGTGATCGATTACTTTTTCTGAATATGCCATAATAGTAATTTTAAAATTTGAAATGAATTAATTTGAAAATGAAAATTCCCTTTTAGCAACCTGAAAATTCATTTTCAAATTTTCGAATTGCTTAATTATTACGATCCTAATGGTGCGCCCACTCAATTGAGTTTAAATCGATACCTTCTTTATACATCTCCCACAATGGACTCATTTCGCGAAGCTTAAGAACGGTATTTCTTACATGTTCTATTGTATAATCAATTTGATCTTCTGCGGTAAATCTACCTAAGCCAAAACGAAGAGAACTATGTGCCAAATCATCGCCAAGTCCTAAAGCCTTCAGTACATAGCTAGGTTCTAATGAAGCCGAAGTGCAAGCAGATCCTGAACTCAATGCAATGTTTTTATTAAAACCCATCAATAATCCTTCTCCTTCTACGTGTTTGAAAGAAATATTGGTTACATGCGGAAGACGATGTTCACGATTTCCGTTTACATAAGCCTCTTCTATTTTTAGTAGTTCAGATTCTAACTTGTCTCTTAAAACACTTAATCGCTTTGCATCTTGGTCCATTTCTAAACGAGCCAATTCACAAGCTTTTCCAAATCCAACAATACCTGGAACATTCAATGTACCACTTCTCATACCTCTTTCATGTCCACCGCCATCCATTTGGGATGTAACTTTTACCCTTGGATTTTTTCTTCTTACATACAACGCACCAACTCCTTTAGGACCGTACATCTTGTGTGCAGTGAAAGCCATTAGGTCAATTCCATCCTTCTGAACATCAACCGGTACTTTGCCAACTGCCTGTACAGCGTCACTAAAAAGCAAAATGCCATTCTTTTTTGCAAGGGCACTTATTTCACGTATTGGCTGAATTACCCCCACTTCATTATTTGCATACATAATTGCAATAAGAATAGTAGATGGTTTAATGGCTGCTTCTAATTCTGCTAAATCAATCAAACCATCTGGCTTTACACTCAAGTAAGTTACTTCACCACCTAGTTTTTCGATATGCTTACAAGTGTCTAATACTGCTTTGTGTTCGGTAGTAGCTGTTATGATATGATTACCCTTGCTGGCATACATTTCAAAAACGCCTTTAATGGCTAGATTATCTCCTTCTGTAGCACCACTGGTGAAAATTATTTCTTTAGGATCAGAATTAATCAGTTTTGCAACTTGCTCTCTTGCATAATCTACTGCTTCTTCTGCTGCCCATCCAAATGGGTGATTTCTGCTTGCAGAATTGCCAAACTGCTCAGTAAAATATGGTATCATTGCCTCAACTACTCTTGGGTCGCAAGGGGTTGTTGCATTATTATCTAAATAAACGGGTAACTTCAACATAATAAGATTGTACTAATTTTAAAGTACAAAAATAGAAACAATCTATGCTAATAAAATGTTCAGAAAAGCCATTAAGGTAGTTTTTCCTGATATCGTAACTTAAATTTCAATTAAAGAAAATATTAATCATGCAAAAAATAGAACATATCGGTATAGCAGTAAAGGACTTATCTGTATCCATTCCTCTTTTTTCAAAACTTCTCAATACGGAATGTTACAAAACAGAAGCGGTTGAAAGTGAGAATGTAAAGACCGCCTTTTTCCAAAAAGGAGAAACAAAGGTTGAATTATTGGAAAGTTTGGACCCAAATGGCGTGATTGCAAGGTTCATTGAAAAGAAAGGTGAAGGCATGCATCATATAGCTTTTGCAGTCAAAAATATCCATGTTGAAATGGAAAGAATGAAGCATGAAGGCTTTGTTTTACTTAATGAAACGCCTAAAATGGGCGCCGACAACAAGTTGGTTTGCTTTCTACACCCCAAAAATACCAATGGGGTATTAATCGAATTATGTCAAGATATTTATATTTAAATAATTTTATTTCAACTATTTATTTATAAATAATTTTTTTACTGTTAATTTCTAAATGGAATAAGCCAATTTATTTTACGCAGCAGATTTGTAAAAACGTCGGTCTTTGAAATAGCTAGGATTACCAATGCTCAAATAAGACACAAAGGGTTGAAGTATAAAGATCCAAAAAATAAGCGATTGAGACAGTTTCAAGATTTGGCATGCCAGTTGTCTTAATAGAAGTACAACAGAACATTATGACATCAGCAACTACAAAATTTATGAAAGCGATAGTAACAGTTATCATCTTATCGATTCTCAGTTTTTCAGCTGAGGCACAAACAAATGCTAAAAGCCGTATTTCTATTGTTACAAATGATGTGAAGACAAATATTTGGGTAAGCGATTTTCCAAAGCAATCAAGTGTAGTAGTTTTTGATGGAGAAAATAATATTCTTTCTATAGTGTCTACAAATCAATATGGTGCTGCTTTTATCACTTTGCCACAGGGTGTTCATTCAATGGTAACCGTTAAAACTTTGAATGGTGAAGTATCCGTATCAAACAAGGCTGTAGTTAAAAAAGCAAAAGAAGAAGAGAATGTAGTAGCAAACGATATAGACAATTCTACCAAAGCATAAGATATCAACTTTTAAATAGCTAAATGCCTTCTTCGGAAGGCTTTTTTGTTTTAAGGGCTAGATAAAGCATTCTTTAATCTTTTGTGCCATTATTTCTAGTTGGAAAATTTTATAGAATCACTTTAGTCTTGCAGCTAAACTCATGTTTTATAAATAACCAAATCAACCTTAGTACTGCACATTGATTCGCTCATTTTTAAATGCAAATGAAGCAAATGAAGTTGCATTTATTATTTGATCTCACATAGCTTATTTCAAATTTCAAGTTTTCTTTTTTTAATGTATTAGTCTAGCAAATACATACGTTACACAATAAACAACCTCAAGGGTTTATGCAAGTAGGGTCTTTTTATTATAAAAAGGCGCATTGAAATGACCCAACGATAATTGGTAGGAATTTGAATTAAGCTGCGATTGGTTCAAACGAGTAAACCAATGTTTTGAAAAAGTATATTTAGAAAACTAATTATTTCAGAAATGCTAAAGTGAAGGCAATACATTCAGATTAGTGAAATCAAAAAATGTCAGGATTATTGTGGCAATAGCTATTTTTTGATTTCCTAGCTATGGGCATTGTTTTAATATGAGCCTACTACAATATTAAAAAATTCTAAAAGAAGTAATAATTGTCCGCTTCATTAATGCTGATTGTAACCATTTTCAATTATTGAAGTGCGTGATAATTCTTGTAGTTGAATAAAATCTGGGTTAGTAACAATTGGGTTGGTTATATAGCACAAGCTAAAATGTGCAGCAAAATGCTAATAAGTAAGAATCCTGGACTCACGAAAATCGGAAAAGCGATTTGAAGCCCGAACCTGAGATGCGAGTATGATTAATAGTCAGGAAATAGAGGATCTTTACCTATTTGATTATTCATAAGTGTTGACAATGATTAAAAGCAGAAAGAAAGTGAAAAAGTGAGGTAGTCCTTTTCCAAAAATGAGAATTCGAGGTTTTATTATTGGAAATATTGGACCCAAAAGACATGTTTTGTTGGGAGTAAAAAAGAAAGATAAGGGCATAAATAGGATAGCCTTTTCAGTCAAAAAAACTAAAAAATAATTATAATAATAGAACATAAGATATTTGTTTTGGTAATTTATTTCTCTAAAAAAAGTATCATTTTGTACCTAAATGTGTGAAGCGGAGTTAATAAATACACGAAATTTCAAGAAAACGCCAGTGAAAAAATTTCATATAAAATATTTAAATTCAATTAGTTAGAAGATTTAATTTTTATTCCTCCAACATTATAAATACCTTAAAATTATTTTTATGAAGCTATATGTGACTAAAAGATGCGACATTTATTTAACCAATATTTACGATGCTCTTAAAAGACACATAGAGGAAAATTTATAATGTAAACAAAAAGTGCTGCCAAGATATTTTCAAGGTTTGGCACGTCAGTTGTTTTAATAGAAGTACAATACAACATTATGACAACAGCAACTCCAAAATTTATGAAAGCGATAGTAACAGTTATCATCTTATCAATTTTCAGTTTTTCAGCTGAGGCTCAAACAAGTACTAAAAGCCGTATTGCAGTTGTTACAAACGATGTAAAGACAAATATCTGGGTAAGCGATTTTCCAAAGCAATCAAGTGTTGTAGTTGTTGACGGAGAAAATAACATTCTTTCTATGACATCAACAAATGAATATGGTGCTGCTTTTATCACTTTGTCACAGGGTGTTAATTCTACAGTAACTGTAAAGACGCTTAATGGTGAAGTTTCTGTATCAAACAAAGCAGTTGTAAAGAAGGTAAAAGAAGAAGAGAATGTTGTATCAAATGAAAGAGAAAATACCAATAAAGCATAATTGACCAACCTTAAAATAGTTATTAGCCTTCTTGGGAAGGCTTTTTTGTTTCCCATCACCAAAAGGGAGGCGTGATTTGTTGATGGGAATATTTATTATGGCGAATCGGTTTTCAATTAATAGCAAATAATTTATTGGGAATGCAAATTGTATAGATTGATTTTACCGGCTAACTTTTTTGATAAGAATGAAACCCATTAATCATTGATTAAGTATAGGAGAGAATTACAACCCCAGTTTTTCAATTGCGCGTTGGGCGGCAATCTGACTTGCATCTTTCTTATTAAACCCTTTACCTTCAGCAATCTTTTCTCCATCTATCACAGCGGCTATCGTAAAAATTTTTCTATTGGTTTCCTGCTTTTCTTCTAAAAGTTCAAATTCCAGTATTTTTCCATTTTTACTTGCCCAACCGATGAGTTTGTTTTTAAGGTTTATATCAATTTGTTCGAGGTCGTCAACATACAAATGTTGGATGATCATGTGCTTGGTTACCCATCTTTGAGTTTTTTCATAACCTTTATCTAAATAAACAGCGCCTACCAAAGCTTCAAGTGTATTCCCAAATATTTGGCTACCCTTTAGGGATCCATCAATTTTATTATAAATAGTAAGTTTCTTAAGCCCGATTTTTATGGCTAATATATTCAGTTGTTGTCTGTTAACCATCTTACTCCTCATTTCTGTAAGGAAGCCCTCACCTTTATAAGGGTATTTTTTAAAAAGGTAGTCTGCTACAATGCTGCTTAATACGGCATCACCCAGATATTCAAGCCGTTCATTGTTTTCGTCTGAATTTTCTTTTACTGATCGGTGACTAAGTGCAGTAGTGTATAGTGAAATGTTACTCGTCTTAATACCGAGCACATTTTCAAGTTGGGCTTTTAAGGTTTGAATATTCTTTTTTCGGCCAAAGAGCCGGGATAAAAATTGCACAACGTTAAGCTACATATTTTTTTACTATCACTGCAGCATTGTGACCACCAAAACCAAAAGTATTGCTTAAAGCAGCAGTTACGGTTCTGGTTTGTGCTTTGTTAAATGTAAAATTAAGACGGGAGTCTAAATCAGGATCGTCGATAAAGTGATTGATTGTTGGAGGTATTATACCATGATTGATGCTCATAATACAAGCAATAGCCTCAATAACACCAGCAGCACCTAAGCAATGACCGGTCATGCTTTTTGTTGAACTGATATTTAGATTGTAAGCATGTTCACCGAAAACATCAGTTATAGCTTTTAATTCTGCACCGTCTCCAAGAGGTGTTGAAGTACCATGAGTATTGATGTAGTCAATATCTTCCGGCTTTAGGCCTGCATCGTCAAGCGCGGCAATCATTACATTTTTTGCACCCAACCCTTCAGGATGTGGTGCAGTAATATGGTGAGCATCTGCAGTAGCACCACCGCCGGCAATTTCGCAGTAGATGTGTGCACCACGGGCTTTTGCATGTTCTAATTCTTCCAATACCAACGTCCCGCTTCCTTCGCCCATTACAAATCCATCTCTGTCTTTGTCATACGGACGACTAGCAGTTTCAAAGCCCTCGTTTCTTTCGCTGAGCGCTTTCATAGCATTGAATCCACCTACGCCTGCCTGGCTTACAACTGCTTCACTTCCACCGGTAATAATAATATCCGATTTGCCAAGACGAATGTAATTGAATGCATCAATAATAGCATTGGTAGAGGATGCACAAGCACTTACAACAGCAAAGTTAGGACCTCTAAAACCATGGCGCATTGATATATGCCCTGCAGCTATATCAAGAATCATTTTTGGAATAAAGTATGGATTGAATCGTGGAGTGCCATCACCTTTAGCAAAATCAATTACTTCATTTTGAAAAGTAATGAGGCCACCAATACCGCTTCCAAAAATGACGCCTACTCTATCTGGATTAAAGGATCCTGATTCCAATTTTGCATCTTTAACTGCTTCATCACTTGAAACCAAAGCAATTTGACTGAACCGGTCAATTTTTCGAGCTTCCTTTTTGTCAATATAATCGGTTGCTTCAAAACCTTTTAATTCACACGCAAAACGGGTCTTGAACTTAGAGGCATCAAATAAGGTTATCATATTGGCGCCAGAAACACCATTGATCAGACCATTCCAATAATCTTGTAGATTATTGCCTAATGGTGTAATAGCGCCTATACCTGTTACAACAACTCTTTTCAATTCCATAAAACTGCCTGTAAGTTTTTAAAAAGTTTAAATCCGCCTGCAAGAGCTGTTTGCTTATGCGAGGCGGATTGTAAAGTTTTGCATTTAATATACTACATTAATGAATGAAGGATATCTTGCAAATTATTTAGCATGCTCTTCCAGGTAAGTAACAGCCTGACCTACAGTAGTAATGGTTTCAGCTTGTTCATCTGGAATAGAAATATTAAATTCCTTTTCAAACTCCATTATTAATTCTACGGTGTCAAGAGAGTCTGCACCTAGATCGTTTGTAAAAGAGGCTTCAGTAGTTACTTCGGCTTCGTCTACCCCAAGTTTGTCAACAATGATTTTTTTAACTCTTGTTGCGATGTCTGACATTGTTTTTATTTTTAGTACGGTGCAAAAATATAGATTTTGGTAATTAAGCAAACACATACCTCATTTTTATTTCTAAATGCACCGATTATTTAATGTGAAATTATAGTTTAGCATTTCATATTTCGTTCAAAGTATTTTGTAACCAAAATTTTACAAATAATTTTAAAAACTATTTGATTAAATAATAATTATTATTTGTCGCGCTAATTTGCACCATGAAAACAATTTTTGCTGATCTATTTACAATTATGGTGGAAAAAAGATGTTTTTTAAAAAAAATGAATTACATTGTATCAAAACGCTTATGCCATTAAAAATGATTGATCATAATAGCGCTGAGTATAGTAAAATGGTAGAATTGCGGAGGCAAATTTTGCGCAAACCTTTGGGTTTGGATTTTACTAATGAAGAGCTAAACAATGAAAAGGATAATATTTTAATTGCGTCTTTTGAAGAAGATGATATGCTTGGATGTTGCATGTTATTGCAGGTAGCTCCCGATACTGTTCAACTAAGGCAAATGGCGGTAAAGCCTGGATTGCAGGGAAAAGGCATTGGCCGAGTATTAATGCAGTTTGCCGAAAATATAGCTAGAGATAGAGGATATAAAAGAATGATAATGCATGCAAGAAAATCCGCAGAAGGATTTTATGAAAAACTAGGGTATAAAATAGTCGGTGATGAATTTAAGGAAGTGACCATTCCGCACCATGAAATGGTAAAATCGCTGGTCTCATAAATTGTTATAATCTCAATGTTTAAGAATTTTTTGTTGAAGCATTGTTCTCAATTCGATTACGTTACCATCTTTTTCAACTGCTGCCTTAGGTACAAGAAAAAATGATTTGCTGTTAAAATAAAGGTGGAAAAAATGAGGGCTTTCAATAAATGTAGAGAATAGATTCCAATCCCATTCTATAGAACCTTTGTCATTTTCTAGCTTGATATATTTATCAAAAAAAAGCATCGTAAAGACATCCTTAAAAGTTGGCGACCTCTTATAAACTGAATAAGGTAGTATCATCCAAAAACTAGCCATTAATGCAAGCCATAATAATGAACTTAACAGAAAGGCTATTGGTGATACTTTGTGAAACGATAATAAAATAGCTGCAATAATTGCAAATACATTTACAACTACCAGTAAAATCTTTATCTCTTTCCGACTGATAAAGTGATACCGCAATGCCTGTATGGCAAGCTTTTTATCATAGGCAAAGAATATCTGCATTTAACTAATTGATTGGCGAAGGTAGAATTTTTGATTTACTTTTCTTTTTCGAATACAAGCACTACTTTATTGAAATCGGCAGACGCATTTATTACTTTTTTGAAATCTTCAAACTGGCTCAAAGGGTATTGAATTTTTCTATAATCTTCATTAATATTGATAGTAATAGTTTTACCGGACATCGTATAAGAACTAACAAAACCCATGGTCCGTTCTTCTCCATCTTTGTGCGTAATATTAATTTTTAGGTCATCCAGATTCTTTACTTTATAACCTGAAGGAATATCTAACAATATTTTCCTTTTAAGCGTGTGTGGGTAAGGCAGCTCAATAGAAAGTTGCCTCGGTTTCTCTTGATACATTTGCTCTTGTGGGCCAATGATATCTCCAATTTTTACGAGCACTTTATTTCCGGCTTTCTCTATCATATCTGTACTAACTACATCAGCAGAAATAATGAGTGGTTTGTTTTCTGTAAAGTCAATTAGTAATGAATTTTCTATTTTAATATTTTTGATGTCGGTACAGTTACCCACTGATTTAATAATTTCTTTGGTAGCCTCGTCTTGTTTTTCTTTTGGGAGAAAATTATAAATAGGCCTATAGTTAGCGGCTCCATAACCCGTTAATATTTGCCTGGTATTTATAATAAGGCTATCAAGATCTGCACTAAATTTTACTGTTGCTTCCATGTCGTGTGAGTGGTTTTCATAAGAGAGCATTTCTATATCTCCAAATGCACCAATAGCACTGGTGAAGGTGCCAATTGTTGTTGCTTTTAGAAATAACCCTTTTGTACCTGACCAGAAAAAAGGGATAAATGGATACCTAAGTTCTACACTTGTTGGAGAAAGGTATTTTTTACTATTTGGGAAATAAAAAACAGCTTCATCAATTCGGTTCCAATTTTCGAGTTCATCATCAAGTGGTAATTCATTTCTATTGCTAACAAAAACAATTTGGTATTTAATAGCAGCCTTTTCAAAAATGTTTGCAAAAAGCCGCATGATGCCCCGATCGTCTGCGCTCTTGCGTTTAATGATTTTATCAATTGCAGAGGCGTCTTCGCCAATCAAATTTTTATCGATGTTAATGGTTTTTTTTATATAATCTTCTACTGCTATTATCTGTGCCTCTTCATTTTTTGTATTGTCCAACTTGATGGCAGAAAGCATGGATTCAATCGACTTCTCTTCTTTTTGGCTTAGCGAAGTATAAGATGCGAATACCCGCTTTGCATACTCTTTCCAGGTGTATATTCTAATGTTTGGATTGGTTGATAAATTGTAGCTTAATTTATATTCTACCCGTTTAAGATAGCGGGTCCTGACCGAATATTTTTCTTCATCCAGTTCGGGAATATTTTCTGCATAGCCAACAGTTATTCTTTGGTCATTTATCAAACTATCAGTACTTACTGTATAACCATTAAACCCTTTAGCATCAAACTTTAGGTGTTTGGGAATAGACAAAGAAAAAAATGTTTGTTGGTAAGGCGTAGTTGAACTTTGAAAAATTTCTGTCCCAAAATAACTGGGTTCTTTTTTTGTTGTATAAAGGTATTCTATTTCTGCTCCTTTCTCTACACCCTCCATGGCAAAAAGTTTGTATCGTTGACCTTCCTCCTCTATCTCTTTTATTTTTTCGGAAGGAACATTAATGATCTTGCCACTAGATAAGATGGTCCGGGCTTTCAATTGGGTAATTTCGGCTCCGGGATAAACAGGTAAATATACTTTATTAAACATCTCAATACCCTTGTCATCATTAATCTTGAATATCCGATGATACGTCACGTACAACATTATGTTCTCGCCTTCTAGCTTATATTCTATGCTTCGGTCATCTAAAATGCCTACCGCACTAGCAGCTGTGAATTCTTTTGAAACATTATGTTTTTCCGGAGTTTCAATCCATTTTGCCCGATGACTATAGTCGAATGTTTGCGCATTAATAAATCCTGTACTAAATAAAAAGGCAGCTACCACTACTATCTGCTTCATAATTTTTTGATTGATTATTTCTTCTTTAAAACCAGTTGTTTTTTATATTGACTGACTACTTCTTTTACTGTTTCATTCCATTTTGAGAACTCATTTGGTTGTAGCATCATACATTCAGATTTGAATTGCTGTTCTGCAATTATTTTATTGTCTTTTAGCGTATAATTGATATCAAATGCAAAAAGGTCATTTTTGAAGTGGTGGTTTTCTGGCATATAGCTTACTTCAAAGTCCTTTGGCAAATCAAGAATGGTATAGTTTTTAAGCTGGTACAAGAAATCGTTGTCCACGCCTACTTTTCTCTTGGCAGTATCAATGAGCGAAGCAAAACTGAATTTCGTTAAGTTCATATTAATGTACAATTCATCAGCTACTTTCTTACTATAATCAGGTATTTCAAATTCGCTTTTCAAGTTCATTTCTTTATTCATTGAATTGGTTCTGGTAACAGAATAATCATTCATAATAAACTTGTTACTTCCTTTTGATAAGCGGGCTTTTACATAATCTTTTGTATCTTTTTCGTCTCTATACAAAAGACTGTTATAAAGGTCAATGCCAAAATAACCATTGTAATAAACACTGCTTTTTCCTGTTATCCCGTTGCTGTTGATAGAAATGAACGTGCTATCTACAACAATATTTTTTTCAGATGAAACAACTGGAACAGTGATCAGTTTGTACTCATTTTCATTTATACCTACCATAGCTTGTTTGTCCTGAATACCCTTACTAGGAATTCCATAAATGCAATTGGGGTCTGTGCCATCCAGAAATATCCAATCATTGCCAATGTTCACAGTACTGATCATGTGATTATCTGTAATTGGGAGCGGTACTTCTGTGTATTTGTAGGGGATATCCCTTGTTCCTATCCAAGTGAAATAAGCTTTTAACCCAGCCTCTTTTAATAAAGCCGTAAGCAAGCTAGCCATGTCTTTACAGTCGCCATAGCGTTTATTGCAAACATCTACAGCCTGCCTGGGAATAAACCCTTCCAAACCATTTTCAAAGGCTACATATTTGATATGGTTTTGAACCCAGGTGTATATCTTTTTTGCTTTTTCATTTTCTGTTGTAGCGTTGGCAGTTAAACTATCTGCCAATTGTTTCAATAAAGGCGATTCTTGTGCATTTACATTCTTCAGAAAAGCATAGTTCCAATTGTATAAATCTTTGACATCCGATAAAAAGCTAATTTTTTCTCCGTTATCATTTTTATAAGATGCAATTCGGATAATCACATGCGGTTCAAAGTGTGACCTTGGTGGGGCATCTCCATACCTGTCTTTGAATTTAAGATCCGAGGATGTAAATGTGTAAACGGTTTGCCTTCCTTTCTTTTCTTCTGTCACATGCACCTGCTGCGATTCATTGTTTTTAATGATGTATTTCAATTCCATATCATTTGGACAGCTTACAGTAAAACGAGCATTTATTACAGGCATATAGCTGGTAAAATAAAATGGTATCAACAGATGCGCATCTTTCAAAAACTCTGTATAAGATACATTAGATATTGAACCTTTCGTCATAGAGGGAAAGTCGAAAGCGGTTTCTTTTGAGTCGTCAAAGAAAATTCCACTACTGGTGGAAGATTCGGTTTTCATATCGGTCACCTTTATCTTCCTGTATTTGTTGCCATCTGGTACCTTAGTATAAGCTTCCAAGTCTGAAATGACTTCAAAAGAACCATGGTAAATTTTGTATCGGTTATAGATACCATTTGCTTTGTCATCCAATGCCAATATTTCCGTTACCTCCTTGGATTCCGCAACGGGTTGATTGTCTTTTAGAAAAATTCTGGTATCCCT
>JANMZN010000386.1:0-1924 GCA_031383285.1 Segetibacter sp. | reverse complement strand
GTTTTTAGTATTGCATTTAATCATTCTTCTAAAATTAATACCTTACGATCTTGTTTGGGGTGGTAGATTAAAATCAGAAAAAGAAATGGTTCGTTTTGAGGTTTTATCTATCTTAATAAACGCACTGTTCGTTATTGTAATTTTGGTACAAGGAAGTTTTTTGACAATTGAAACACCAAAGAAAATAATAACTTATATCCTATGGCTCATGACAGGATTATTTTTATTGAACACATTGGGGAATGTAACTTCAAAAAATAAATTGGAACAAAAGCTTTTTACTCCAATAACAATACTGTTAGCTATATTCTCATTAATCTTAGCGTTGTCAAACTGATTTGAAAGATGAAGAAAATCCCCATAAGACAGATCACTACAAATCAGTATGAACTTCCGAGTTCCGGCCGTTTTAAGATACGAAAGGTTCAGGAGCTGCTTGATAAAGAAGATTTATTTCACGAATTGCACAGGCATGATTTCTTTTTTATTATCGCTTTGCAAAAAGGTGAGGGTACGCATGAAATAGACTTTACAACTTATGATGTTATTGATAATGCTGTTTTCTTTATGCGTCCAGGCCAGGTGCACCAGCTTCATTTGAAAGCAGATTCCACCGGATATATTGTAGAATTTGATGCCGAATTTTACCATCCAACAAACAAGCTTTCAACCCAGCGATTTCGAAAGGCCAGCAATAAAAACTATTGTAAACTTGAGCTAAACAGGTTTGAAAAATTGCTTGATATATTAACGAATATATTTCAGGAGTTCACTGGTAAGGAGGAAGGATTCCAGGATATAATTAAAGCCAATCTCGATATTTTCTTTATTGAATTTGTAAGGCAAAGCCCCAATCCTAATAGCCCATCGACGAATGTTAATCCATATACACAGGAACGCCTGGAGGAATTCTTAGTACTGCTGGACAAATATATTACTACCCGTAAACAGGTATCTCAATACACAGATCTGATGAATCTTTCCCCTTATCAACTTAATGAAATCACTAAAGCAATGATGGGAAAAACAGCTTCAGAACTGATAAATGAACATATAATCCTGGAAGCAAAAAGATACCTGCTGGCTACACCCAATCAAATTAAAGATATAGCCGATCAATTGGGCTATGAAGACTTTTCCTATTTTATACGATTCTTCAAAAAGCAAACCGGGTACTCACCAGAAGCGTTCCGGCATAATCCTGCATAAGTCCTGCACAACTGCATCATTGTCCTGTTACAGCGCCTGCCGTGAAATTAATTTTGTGTAAATAAATAATTAAAAATTTACACAAATGAAAATTATCATCGTTGGTGCATCAGGCACTATGGGAAAGCACTTAACCAGTGTATTTGAAAAAGAAAATGAAGTAGTTACTGCCGCTTTCGAAGGCGGAAACATCCAGGTAGATATTACTTCTACAGAATCCATTGAAAACATGTTCAAAAAGGTTGGCCCTTTTGATGCGCTTATTTCTACTGCAGGTCCAACTTATGTAGGTCCCTGGAAAAAACTGACTGATGCATCGTTCAGGCAGGGTGTGGAAGGAAAAATGATGGGGCAGATCAACCTTGTGTTGATTGGTCAGCATTACATCAATCCAAAAGGATCTTTTACATTAATTACAGGCGCATTATCACATGATCCGCAGAAAAATTTTGCCAATGCATCTGCCGCCAACGGTGCTGTTGAAGGTTTTGTAAGAGCAGCAGCCATTGAATTGGAAAATGGTATCCGTATCAATGCAGTAAGCCCTACTGTGATTGAAAATTCACCTCATTATTTCCCATTCTTCCCAGGAGATATTCCTGTTACTATGCAGCAGCTGGAGTTTGGCTTCCGTAAATCTGTATTCGGTGCTAACACAGGACAGGTAATAAAACCATACTAATATTATCCCGGAAAGCAACAGTAATCGCAGGTC
>JANMZN010000248.1:0-8000 GCA_031383285.1 Segetibacter sp. | reverse complement strand
GAATTCAATTAACAGAGCGCAAATTTTAGTTGTTATCAAAGATCGTCAAATCTAAAATTGAAAGCAAATCACAACACAAGGCAATAGATAATGAACCGAGGGCAAGTTGTTATCAAAGATCGTCAAATCTAAAATTGAAAGCAAATCACAACTAAAAAAGTTGATAGAAATGTTTGCTGAATGTTGTTATCAAAGATCGTCAAATCTAAAATTGAAAGCAAATCACAACTGTTGACCAATAATCTTGCTTTTCAATTTTGTTGTTATCAAAGATCGTCAAATCTAAAATTGAAAGCAAATCACAACACTATTAATCCGGTCTTGTTTGTCCTTTGCGTTGTTATCAAAGATCGTCAAATCTAAAATTGAAAGCAAATCACAACTGCTGGTTGAAGTCTACTTTTGGATACATTGTTGTTATCAAAGATCGTCAAATCTAAAATTGAAAGCAAATCACAACTTCTGATTTGCTCATGTATTTAGTTACATAGTTGTTATCAAAGATCGTCAAATCTAAAATTGAAAGCAAATCACAACTTGTGGCTGATAATGGTGTGAGCTTTTACTGTTGTTATCAAAGATCGTCAAATCTAAAATTGAAAGCAAATCACAACAATAACTGTGTTTCCTTGTACGGATGGATTGTTGTTATCAAAGATCGTCAAATCTAAAATTGAAAGCAAATCACAACCGTCACTAGGCGTTATTCGTTTAAAATTTAGTTGTTATCAAAGATCGTCAAATCTAAAATTGAAAGCAAATCACAACGCTATTGTTATTTCAGATTATACGGTTTGGGTTGTTATCAAAGATCGTCAAATCTAAAATTGAAAGCAAATTTTATCCCGACGAAGGAGGGACCTCTAAAATCAATTCATCTCAACAAAATCTTCAAAAGTAAAATTACTGGCAACTGATACTCGTTTATACTTATAAATAGTGATCTTCTTTTAATAAAAAGAGATACCTCCTTCGTCGGTATGTCAACAAGGCTTCTGAAATCATCCATACGGATATTTCAATATCAATCAACATTTTTTTAGCAGCTTCTCGCACTATTCCTGCCTCCCTTCATTTGGTAACCTTGGCACCCTTTTGTAGACAATTGCCTAACATTGACTAATTTCCCTAAAAGATTGCAATATGGCCAATACTAAAAAGAACAATCGGAAAACATTTACACAACATACCCAATACCCACTACCAGGCTCTATAGCCGAAAATGAAATCTTCCAGGAACTGCAAAAAAACTTTGTAAAACAATACGAAACCGTATTTCCTGATAAGTTGGCACCACGTACGGTGGTTATAATGCCTTCCTTTTCATTAGACATCGAAATACTTTCTAAAATACAAGGTGTACAATACTATGAAGAGCGAATGCTTTGCCTGCTGATGCTGCTGCGCATGCCCCTTACCAAAATAGTCTATATCACAAGTATGCCGGTGAGCGATAGCATCATTGACTATTACCTGCATTTGCTACCGGGTGTAACCAACCACCATGCCCGTCAGCGACTTACTATTCTTAGCTGCCACGATGCATCTGCCAAACCATTAACACAAAAAGTTCTGGAGCGACCAAGAATGATGGACCGCATCCGACAGCTAATATCAGACCCTCAGTCTGCGCACCTTACCTGCTTCAATATTACTCCCCTCGAAAAAACATTGGCTGTGCAGTTGGGCATTCCTTTGTTTGGTACCGACCCCGATAAATTTTATGAAGGTTCTAAATCGGGTAGCCGAAAAAATTTTAGAGAAAGCGGTGTGGATTTTCCGGAAGGATTTGAAGACCTGCACACCAAAGAAGACATTGTAAAAGCATTGGCCAATTTGAAAAAGAATAATCCTGCGCTGCAAAAAGCAGTAGTAAAAATGAACGATGGTTTTAGTGGTGATGGCAATGCGATTTTTAAGTACACAGATGTGGTTGTAGATGATCGGTTAGAAGAAAATATAGCATTAGGATTATCTGCACATCTGCACCCTGTAGCCCATGGAGTAAGTGAGGCATTGTTCTTTCAAAAGTTTAAAGAAATGGGCGGCATAGTGGAAGTTTTTTTGGAAGGTGAAATAAAAATGTCGCCATCGGTACAGTGTGTTATTAGCCCAACACAACAAGTAGAAGTGGTGAGCACCCACGATCAAATATTGGGTGGCGATGATGGACAAATATTTGTAGGCGCTGTTTTTCCGGCCAATGAAATGTATAGCGCATCGCTAGCAGTAGCAGGCAAAAAAATAGCCCAGACTTTGGCAAGAAGAGGTGGGATGGGCAGGTTTGCCATTGACTTTATTTCTGTACAACAACCCAATACATCCTGGAAACATTTTGCAATAGAAATTAACCTGCGCAAAGGTGGTACTACCCATCCATTTTTAATGCTTCAGTTTTTGACTGGCGGCTTTTACAATGCTGTTACCGGTGCATATATAACGGCAGCAGGTAACAAGCGGTTTTATTTTGCATCGGACAATGTGAGCAGCGAAAAATATAAAGGCCTGACCCCCGACGATCTTATGAACATAGCTATCTATCATGACCTGATGTATGATAGCGCTGCACAAGAAGGTGTGATGTTTCATTTGGTAGGTGCCTTATCTGAATTTGGAAAAATGGGTTTGGTGTGTATAGGCAGTTCACCTGAAAATGCGAAAGCCTATTATGATAAAACAATAGAGATTATGGATATGGAGTGTGGTTGAATGAAAATAATGCTAAAAGGATGAAGCTAGAAAAAATAAATCTCCTTTCCAATTTAGTTGTTCCCCCCCGTATGTAAAAATGCCCACCATGTAGGCTGTTGGTGAGGAACAAAAGCGACCTACACTAGGCATTAGGAACTGCGAATGAAGCTTGTAGCGTTGAAAATACAAAAATTGCTATTTCATTACAACTCTCTGTAAAACTTACCATTAAGAGCAATAATTAATTCTTTTCAAGCCAAGTAATTATTTTACCGTAATTTATTAATTTGTGAACAATTTTATGTTACCTCGTTTTTCTTATCAATCAAAACAAATTATTATGAAGTATTTTCTAATTCTATTTGCAATTACTGTTAGCATTTATACAAATGGCCAAACCAACATCTTTCCTACTACTGGTAGTGTAGGCATTGGTACATTAATACCCAACACATCTGCATTGTTGGAAATTAATAGTATCACCAAGGGTATTTTAATTCCCCGCATGACTCAGACACAACGAAATGCAATAGTAACTCCTGCCACTGGGTTGATGATCTACCAAACCAATGGTACATCTGGATTTTACTATTATTCCGGTAGTGCATGGACACAAATCAGCAATGGTAAGGCAAACAGTAGTCTGAATAATTTATCTGCTATTACTGCTATTAGTTCAAGTTTATTACCCGGTACTACCAACAGCATTGATTTGGGTTCGGCTACTAAGGTATGGAGAAATGGATTTTTTAGTGGTAACCTTACTTTGGCCAATGGCACACAGGGGGTAGGCAAAGTATTGACTAGTGATGCGAATGGATTGGCAACGTGGGGAAATCCATCTGTGTTGCCAATCGGTAGCAACAACCAAACATTGCGATACAATGGCACCACGCTACAAGCATCATCTGCAATTGTTAACACAGGTAGTGCAGTAGGCATGGGCGAAGTCAATCCGCAAGGCATACTGCATGTAAGCCAACCGTTCAACTTCGGAGGCGTATCATTTACCGGAACGGGTGTCAATGACCTGTCGGCGAACAACGGTGGCTATACCGGCACTGGCACCACCACCTATGTTATCCGCATACAAAACGCTGGCCCCGACCCCAACGTCATAGAAGTGAGCAACGATGGAGGTAGCACATTTGCTACTCCGGTTGCTATTGCCAATCCTATTTCGTTAGCTTACGGCGCATCAGCAAGTTTTGCCGCCACGGGTGGGCATACTTTTGGCGACCAATGGACTTGGAGCGTGAGCCCCAGTTTCAACAACATATTAATAGCCAAAGATGGCAAAGTGGGCATTGGTACGGCTTCGCCAAATGCGACGCTGGATATAAATGGTGATGCACTCATAAACGGATTGACAGTAGGACGTGGCGGAAAAGGCGATTCTTCAAACACTGCCATTGGTTATCAGGCTTTACGCTATAATACACTTGGATATCAAAACACAGCTATCGGAGCTCATGCATTATATTCCAATACCACTGGTTCTTATAATACCGCCAATGGTTTTAAAGCATTACAAGCCAACACCACAGGAAAAAACAACGTCGCAAATGGTTATTATACATTGTATTTCAACACCACCGGCTATTACAATACTGCCAATGGTACCGATGCATTATATTTCAACACAACTGGTTCTAATAATACCGCCAATGGTAGGAGAGCTTTATTTTCCAACACCACAGGTATTTATAATACCGCCAATGGTGCAAGTTCATTATATTACAACACCACCGGCAAATATAATACCGCCAATGGTTGCAGTGCATTAGCAGCCAACACCACGGGTTCATCCAATGTTGCTATTGGCAATAGTTCGCTAAGAAACAATACAACTGCGAGCAACCTTGTTGCCATTGGTGACAGTGCTTTGTTCAAACAAAGTAGTGGCAATGGAAATAACGCAGCCGTGGGTTTCAAAGCACTTTTTTCCAACACCACCGGCTATTATAATTCCGCCAATGGTGCGAATGCATTATATTCCAACACCACTGGTTCTAATAATACCGCCAATAGTAGGCGTGCATTATATTCCAACACCACCAGTTCTTATAATACGGCCAATGGTGTAGATGCTTTATATTCTAACACCAAAGGCTATTCTAATACCGCCAATGGTGGGCTTGCACTATATTCCAACACCACTGGTATTTATAATACCGCCAATGGTGCAGATGCATTATATTCCAACACCACTGGTTCTAATAATACCGCGATCGGCCGTCATGCAGACGTTTCAACAGGCGCACTTACCAATAGTACTGTTATTGGTGCTAATGCAATAGTAAATGCCAACAACAAAATGCAACTCGGCTCCTCCACTACCCTGCTGGCCGGCACCGGCGGCATAGCTATAGTAAGCGATGGCAGGTTTAAAGACAATGTGAATGCACAAGAAGTTCCCGGTCTGGCATTTATCAACAACCTGAAACCCGTAGCGTACAACTTCAACTACAAAGGCTTCGATGACTTTTTGCGCAAGGACATAAAGAAAGATAATAGTGCCGCAACAGACACCAGCTACCAGCAACTTTTAAAAGCAAAAGGTAAAACAAGGGAAGTAGGCTTCATAGCCCAGGAAGTCAACAACCTTGTAAAGGATGAAGGCTATACTTTTAATGGTGTCTATACGCCCCAAAATGCGAATGATAATTATGCATTGGATTATAGCAGGTTTGTAGTACCACTAGTAAAGGCGGTGCAGGAATTGTCAATTAAGAATGAAGCGTTGAAAATGCAAAACTCCGAACAAGAAAAACGCATTGCTAAGCTGGAAACCATGATGGCTCAATTATTGAATGTAAAGTTAGCAGCACCTTGCCCACCGTTGGTGGGTAAATAAAATTGCAATAAGTTAAGAAAAATAATGAAAAAAAAATTATTTTTCTCTATAAATAAAAACAACTTTAGTTAGATAATAATGAAGATTTTATTTCTTAACTTTCAGAATGATTTTATTTTAAAACTAAAAACAACTGTTATGAAAAAGTTACTGATTACAACTCTATCATTCCTTCTCATGAATGGAATGCTGATGGCACAAACCAATACGTTCCCAACTACGGGTAGTGCGGGTATTGGAACAACAAGTCCGAATGCATCTGCATTATTAGACATTCAAAGTACTACGCAGGGTTTATTGATTCCACGAATGACGAGTGCTCAAAGAGAAGCCATTGTAACCCCGGCAACAGGATTATTGGTTTATCAAATCAATGGCATAAAGGGTTTGTATTACTTTAAAGGGAGCAGATGGTCTAATATTTCAGGTGGTAAGACCAATTCTGAATTATCTAACCTTTCTGCTACTACTGCTATCAATGCTAGTTTAATTCCCGGAAAAAACGATACCATCAATTTTGGTTCCCCAACTAAAGCTTGGAAAAACGGATTTTTTAGCCGCAATATAACTGCAGACAGCGTTGGTACTTTTTATAATTTGGTGGTGAAAGATACAGGAATGTTTACCGGTCGGGTTGGCATAGCAGGACCTACGTCTGCCGATTATGCTTTAACGCTTAATAGCACTTACAACAGCTTGGGTGGCATATTGGTAACCGAACCCTACAGTAGTTATGGTTTCAACTGCGAAAAATCTGGCGCATTTGAGGTTGTAATAGCCCGCAAAAATTCCATGAACTCCAGTACTCCTTGTATTGGGGGTTACAATACCGGCAACGGAGGTGGTGTGCAAGGAAACAGCAATACCGGCATAGGCGTAAGAGGTGAAAGTACCACTAACTATGGTATATATGGCATTACAGGAAATGCAAGCACCTTTGCGGGTTATTTTTCCGGCGATGTATATTCAACAGGCACTTTTCAAACAAGTGATGCTAGACTAAAAAAGAACATCAAACCATTGGAAAATGGAATGGATATTATTAACAGGTTAGAACCTAAAACCTACCAATTTAAAAATGAAGGTGCTTATGAAGGACTTCACCTTCCTGCAGGCAATCATTTTGGTTTGTTGGCGCAGGATGTAGAAAAAATAATACCGGAAATGGTGAAAGACGCCAATGTCAATTCATCATTACTAAAAACGACACCGCCTGTAGAGGGAGAAAAAGGTACTGAGATTGCATTTAAAGCTGTCAACTACAACGAATTGATTCCAGTATTAATTAAGGCCCTGCAAGAGCAGGATACTAAAATAAAAGCATTGACAGAACTCGTACAAAGTCTTGCACCAAGTGCTAGGGCAACTGTAGAAACCATTCAATTAACGAATGCTTCTTTGGAACAAAATATCCCTAATCCCCCAACCAATAATACAACACGCATCAATTACAGCATACCAAACAATGCTGGAAAAGCTGAAATGGTAATAACAGATATGAATGGCAAAATGGTGAAGCAAATTGCACTGAATAATAAAGGAAAAGGAACATTGAATGTAGATACCAAAGGGCTATCTACGGGTACTTATACCTATACCATGTATGTAGATGGAAAAATGGTGGATACAAAGAAAATGGTGGTTGCGAAATAACCCTTTGCAAATAACTAAAATGAAAACCGCTTCAAGATGAGTCTTGGAGCGGTTTTTTTATGGCTATAATGGTTCATTTGTACTGAAGTTTGTTTTTCCCCAACTGTGTTTTAGAAAAATACATCTTAGGTTGTGTCCACACAAACAATGATGTACTTGTAGTTTGTGTGGACACAACCTACGGCAATCTGCCGCAGAAGAAGATAAAACCATTTTTCAATTATAATGCAAGGCCGTTGCTGTACAATGTGGCAACTTTCTATTAAATAAATTTACATTTTATAGAAATATGTTTAACTTTATTTTCTCAATCTGTTTACATTTTTACAACCAACACAAAATTATGACTATTATGAAAAAAGTATTTTTATTGATGCTCCTAAGCAGCTTTGGAGACATACTTGTGCATTCACAAACCAATACCTTTCCTAGTACGGGTAGTGCAGGTATAGGTACATTAACACCAAACGCATCTGCGCTTCTGGACATTTCAAGTACAAGTAAGGGCTTGTTAATACCAAGAATGACATCCGCACAGCGTAATGCTATAATAACACCTGTAACCGGACTACTTATTTATCAAACCAACAATACACCGGGCTTTTATTTTTACAATGGAACGGCATGGAGTGTACTTAAAACTACTGCGGGGTGGGGCTTAAAAGGCAATGCCGGAACAATAGCTGGAACAAATTTCATAGGAACTACAGATGCACAACCACTAGTTTTTAAAGTAAACAATCAAGTAGCAGGTAGTATAGATTTTAGCTCCAATGCAAATACAAGTTATGGTTTCAAA